>NZ_JBTNDV010000014.1:0-110590 GCF_054510815.1 Arthrobacter glycogeni | reverse complement strand
CGGATGGATGCTTTTAATGCACTTCGGCAACTTCATGCCAGCACCCACCGACATCACCTTCTTCTTCCTCATGCAGATCGGACTCGTCCTCGGTTTCCTCACTGCCTACCCAGTAGTCCGAGGACTCATGCAGCGACGCGTCAAAGTCACCGCCTAAGCGCGGCACCGCCGAGAACCATCCATTTTATCGTGTTGCAGTACCGTCAGCACCAGCGCGGGCTGGCGATACTGCGGTTTAGCCAGCCCACGAACCCCAGAACCCGTGGACCCTCAGGTCCACTGATCTACCGCGTAGCAAAGCCACCCGACTGATCACCTGACTCGCGCGACCGTGGTGGAATTCTTTCGAGCGTATGGCGTTGAACTTCACTATGCCTCTCGTGCTCCGGTGGACTGTTGTCGAATGGGATTTCGTGTAGCCAGATTCGGGCTTCTACAGCACTTTCAAAGTATTCAATGGGATACGGCGGCCTATGCACGGCACGGAAATGTTCGATGAGTACGCGCTCGACGGGTGAGGTCCCAAAGGCGGCGACGGCGGATACGTTCAACGATGTTGCGAGCAGAGCGAAGGCATCCCTGGAGAGGGTCACCATGCCGTTGAGGTCCGCGAGCAATAAGGCGGTGACTCCTGGATGCTGTGCCTGCTGTTCCTCGATCAACGCCAGGATATCCTCCGCCGTCAATACCAGAGAGTCATCCCACCGGACCAATGACACACCATCGTCTGAGCGATCGAGTTGGAACCTGGGTTCATTTCGGGATTGCTTCACCGCTGGTGCCTCGCTTGTGTGTTCTGAGCCCATCCAGTGGGGACGAAAGCCGGTTCGCGCCGAAAGGCCTAACGAACCCGGTAGCGCCGACTCCGCGGCTTCGGTTCATAGCTATTGGGTGCCCGGCCGTTTGGGGGAACGGCCGGGCATCTCATTGTAATCACAGACAGACCAGTCTGTCTGCTATATGTTGGATAGACCACTATCCTGAGCTGGAGGAGCCATGGAAGCTGCGACCATAACGCCGGTGAGAGACGCTCGTGAGCGTATTCTCGCGACGTCCTACGATCTCTTCCAAGAACGGGGTACCCGTGCTGTCGGTGTGAACGAGATCATCGGGATGGCCGGTGTCGCCAAGGCCACGTTTTATAGCCATTTTCCTTCGAAGAACGACCTAATTCTTGCGTTCTTCGAACGACGGAAACGCCTTTTTACGCTCGGCTACCTTGCAGTCGAGGCCCAACGCCGCGGCTCCACGCCCCGGGAGCAGCTTCTGGCCATTTTCGATATCTTCGATGAGTGGTTCCATACCCCCGACTTTGCTGGCTGCCCCTATATCCGCGCACTGCTTGAGGCCGGTCCAGGGCATCCGATCGGTGCGGCCAGCCTCACGTACCTTAACGACGCGCAGTCCGAAGTGAAGAAGGCGGCGGTCGAGATGGGCTTGAACGAGCCGGACGAATTCGCGCAGTGTTGGATGATCCTTCTGCAGGGCTCCGTGGTCGCGGGGTTGGGTACCGATCGGAACGCAGCTCAACGCCTCAAGAAACTCGGGGAACACCTCATCACTCTTCACACTCCGGCAGCGTAGGCGCTGAGCCCCTCCCGTGCTTTATGTGAAACACCGTAACCGCGGATCGGATCACGACAAAGTGGCTCCCCGGAGTTCGATGGCTGCCGCAAGCCAAAGCACGGTGCGCCGGTGCCCGCCCGGGTGAGCGGAGGCACCGATGTTTGCGACGGATTCGATGTAGCTTCGGGGTGCTGGGAGTCAGGCCAGGGCGGTGATGGTGTTGGATTTCGTCGAGGCGGGGCTGCTGCCAATGGTGTTGGTCGCGGTGACCGTGAAGTTATACGCTCGTCCGGCGGTGAGACCGGTAATTGTCACTGTCGTGGCGGAGGCGGCGATGGTCACGCTGCCGATCCTTTGGGTTCCGGAGTAGGCCGTGATGGTCTGGCCTGTCAGGGCCGAACCGCCGTCGCTACCCTTGGTCCAGAACAGTGACGCCGATCTGCTACCTGCGGTCGCTACCACATTGGTTGGAGCGACCGGAGCTTTAGCGACGGTTCCACCAGATGCAGTCGATGGGGCTGCGTAAAGGAGCCTGTTCGGGGTCCCTGCACTGGCCGAAGATACGATGCTGGTCGTCGCGGCGCTGTTGAGCATCGCCGTGACTTGTGCGGGAGTCAGTGAGGGCTGCTTGGCGAGCAGGAGCGCAGCTGCGCCGGCTGCATGCGGGGCGGCCATGGATGTTCCGGACATGGTTGCCGTCGATGTCGTCGAGACATGCGACGCCGACATAATTGATACGCCGGGTGCGTAAAGGTCCACGCAGGTTCCAAAGTTGGAGAAGGAAGCCTGCCGGTCCGAAGAGTCGCTCGCGGCCACGGTAAGGGCCGCTGGCAGCCTCGCAGGGGACGCGGTGCAGGCGTCAGTGGCAGAATTTCCCGCCGCCACTACCGCGGTGACGCCGTCATTGATGACGCCCTGAAGTGCCGCGTCGACGGTAGAACTAGCGGAGCCGCCCAGGCTGAGGTTGACGACGGCCGGGGTTCCTGCGGTGTGGTGTCCGACTATCCAGTCCAAACCGGCAATCACGTCGGAGGTGTAGCCTGAGCCGGTGCAACCAAAGACCCGCACCGGGACAAGGGTGGCCGCTTTGGCTACACCATAGGTAGAGCCCGCGATGGTGCCAGCGACGTGGGTGCCGTGCCCGTTGCAATCACTGGTTCCCCGGCCGTCGGAAACGGCGGACCAGCCCTGGATAACACGACCGCCGAAGTCCGAATGAGTACGCAGGATGCCACTGTCAACTACATAGGCGCTCACTCCGGCCCCGGTGGTCGCGGCGGTGTAGGAACCGGACAGGGGCAAGGCGCGCTGGTCAGTACGGTCCAGCCCCCATGGCGCTGGCTGCTGGGTAGCCGAAATACTCATTACCGTGTCACGCTCGACGGCTTCCACCTGCGGTGAATTCGCGAGAGCGTTCGCCTCGGGTGGTGTCATGGTGACGACGGCAGCGCGCACCGCCTTCGAAAACTGGCGGTCCACGCCAATCCCTTTGCCCCGCAAAGCCCGGGCGGCGGCTGCAATGTCCGTACCCGGGGCGTACCGGACCACATATTGAGTAGCCTCGTCGGCCCCGGCCTGGGCCGTCCCGGGTTGAGTTACATCCGGCGCTATTCGAGGCGCAGCGGACGCGGCCGGGCCCATACCGGTGAGTAACACCGAAGACAGGACAACAGTGGTGAGGAAACGGGACGCAGCTGGCAGCACGCGGGCCACCTTTCAATTGGAATAATCATGGATAGGAAAAACTACGCACAGGCGTGACCTGTTCACCTAAACTAACGCGACCATGAGCAGGAACGGAGCGCCCAGGGGCGATCCTGCGGAAAGCCTGCCCATACGTCGAATGTTCCTGCGTGAAAGTAGTGTGCACACCCAAGTCTGCCCGCGTCAAAATCCAGAGTGGCTAACCTCGCGCCGGAATTGGGGCGCGGTTGTTGATCCTTCTACGACATGATCGAAGGCGGTCATTCGTGCAGGCGCCTTCGGGCAGCCACGTTTGCTGTGTAGCGAACCTCAGACCAGACCGAGGTCCACGCCGCCCTGCTCACGGGTTGTCATACGCACGTGCGCAGGGGTTCTCGAAAATCGCTGCTGTGAGCATTCGCGCCTGGGTGGACTTTTCGGCGTGGCTTTAAATCGGGCGGTCGCCGGTCTTCACCCGGTGGGTGCCCTGATTGCCATCAGTGCTCTGGCCAGCGGTATTCGCACGCCGTGGATCATTGGGTATGGCTTAGTGGTGATTGTGGGAACCGCCGGGTTTGGTACCCTTCCTCACTGACCGTGGGCAGGCAGCTTGCCGACGTCGACTGGGCGCTCCTTATCCCGGTGGGCGCGGTGGGGGCGGTGGTGGAATTGGCGGTCGCCGCGGCGCGACCTGTGTGGAGGCGCCGCCGCATACGGAGCCCGGAGTGTCCGCTACAAAGCCACAGCGCCGCCGGCCGGGCGGCCCGGCCTTGCTGGTTCTTGGCGCACTCTTCACGGTTTCCGTCGTCCTCGGTCCGGGGAACTTCCTGGTACCCGGGCCCTGATCCGGTCCCGCTTCTTCTTCGTGCGCAGCGCCAGCCGAAGGAGCGCCGAGCTGGATCGCTAACCGACCAGGTGTCGTCGCGCCCATCATCGGCGCGAGAACCCTCGGCCAGCTCGAAGAGAACCCATCCGCATCCGACCTCAAATAAGAGGTGGAGGCCATTCACCGCCTCAATGAGGTCAATGCCACCCACGCCGAACGACTACCCAGACGGGCGATTCGGGACGTAAGGTTTGAAGCCGCCGGGACCGACGACGAGGCAGCCATTGAGGCTGCCTACGAAAACAAATACCCTGACAGCTCCGCCGCGCAAGTCATGCGGGGCCCCCGACCCAAAGCAGCTTCCTTCCGAATCTCGCAGCGCTGAGAGTCGCTACGAACAATAGGAGCGCCCGAAGGCTCGGAACGTGCCTAGTGCTTTCGCTTTCGTTGTCGCCGGGAAGGTTCCCGGTTAGAGGTTGCTGGCCCCTCCACCAGATCGTTTCTGGTCCTGGCTAGCCGTTTCCCAGTAGCCACCAGGGGTTTGAACTGACCCTACGCCTGAATGACGAGCCCTCGGACTATGGCGAACACGCCTACGCCTGGTGTTGTCACGGCGAAAGAACTCTTTTAGGTTGCCCGCTTAACCATGCCTGAATGTTTTCGAGCGCTTCGGAGTAGTACCTGCGGTAGCTTTCATTCGTGACGTAGCCGATATGTGGGGTGAGAACTGTGCGGGGGCATGATGCCCACCTGCTTCCCGCCGGGGGAGGTTCTTGGTCATACACGTCCAGACCTGCTCCGGCGATCCAGTTGTTATCCAAAGCATTGATCAGCGCATCCTCGTCGATGAGGGGTCCACGCGCCGTATTGATCAGGTAGCCATGAGGTCCGAGAAGCCGAAGCTCTTCTTCTCCGACGATGTGCCGGGACCGTTCCGAAAGCCGCACGTGCACGCTGACGACATCCGATTGACTAAACAGTTCCCGTTTGGTGACTAGCCGTGCGCCTGCTTCTTCGGCTTTGTCAGCAGTCAGGTTGGGGCTCCACGCGATGACCTCCATATCGAAGGCCTGTGCGTAACGGGTGACAGTGCGTCCAATGCGCCCAAGTCCTAGTACGCCGAAAGTTCTTCCGGATAGTTCGACTCCTACTCCTTGCTGCCAACCTCCGTCGCGCAGGTATCTGTCCTCGACTGGAATGTTGCGAACGAGCGCCATCAGGAGGGCCCAGGTGAGCTCCGGCGCTGCTGCTGCAGACCCACCGGTTCCGCATACTTCGATGCCAAGATCACGGGTGGCGTTGAGGTCAATGGAATCATTGGCCATGCCAGTGGTCACCATGAGTCGCAGGTTGGGTAAGTGTTCCAGTACCTCACGCGGAAAAGCAGTGCGCTCCCGCATGACGATCAGGACGTCGAACGGCTCTAATTGGTGCACCAAAGTATCGGACGACTCGATGTGTTCCTCGAAGACGGTGATTCCGATGTCGTCTTCGCCGAGTTCGTGCCAAGGGGCAAACGATGTTGCTACCCCTTGGTAGTCGTCGAGAATTGCCAGTCGCAGGGCCATTGCCGATCCTCCTGGTTCAATGTTGAAGCGGCGGCATTGCGGCTGAGTGTGCTTGCCGCAGGCAAGGGTGCGTGCTGGGAAGGTCCTGCCTGTCTGGTTAGGACGGCGATTGGGGTGTTCCGACCAGGATTCCGTCCCCGTCACTCCAGAGGCTGTGACCGGGCAGGAACGCTACACCGCCGAAGGTGACTTCGACGTCTATTTCGCCCACGCCTTGCTTGAAGCTTTTCCGCGGGTTGGTTCCGAGGGCTTTGATTCCGAGGTCCAATTTGGCCAGTGCTTCTGAATCCCTCACCGCCCCGTTTACTACCAGTCCCGCCCAGCCGTTGTTGACGGCGCTGCCAGCGATCAGGTCTCCAACCAGGGCGCTGTGTAGTGACCCGCCTCCGTCAATGACGAGAACGCATCCGTTGCCGGGTTCGGCGAGTAATTGCTTAACTAGGGCGTTATCACGTTCACAGCGGACTGTTCGGATTGTTCCGGTGAACCGGGGCTGTCCGCCCATTTGGCGCATTTGCAGATCGCAACTGTTTACCTCATCAGCGTGTTCGTCAACGAGGTCAGCGGTCGTGAAATTCATTGTGTATTCCTTCGCTTGATCGGGTGCAGCTAAAGGGTAACTGCAGTCTCTAGTCTTGTGCGGCTTTCACGGATAATACCGAACACGTCGATTGCAGGAGGATGCGTTGGGCCGTGCTTCCCATGATCATTTTCCCGACTGGAGTCCGTTTCCGTAGTCCGATGACGATGAGATGTGCCTGATGTTCCTCCGCTGCGGTGAGGACTTCTTCGGCAGCGTCGTGTCCGCGAAGCGGTTGTACCATCTGGTAGGCGACCCCGGCCTGTTGGAGGCGGTTGTCCAGTGTTGCGGCTTGCTCAGGTTGGACAAAGTGATTGTCCACTAGCGCTTCTCCGCGCGAGGAATTGACCACTATGAGTCGGTCTTGATGGCGAAGAGTTTCTTCGATGGCACGGGTCAACGCCGCTTCGCCTTCGGCGGTGGGGATGTACCCGACGACTATGCTCATGGGACTTCACTATCCTTGTTCCTGGGGTTGCTGGCCGTGTCCGTACCTGTGTGGATCCCGGCATCGTGGGCGCGGGTCGACCTATCGGTCCCCGTCTGTCGGGCTGCGCTGGATTCTGGGGTCGGTTGGGGCAGCGCAGGACGCTGGGGGTGTGATCGCTTCCATATTCTGGCTGCCAAAGGCCACGCCAGCACAAGCAGAATGATGATGTAGGTTCCAATGGCGATGGGTTCGCTCCAAAGACCGGAGATCTCGCCTGCGCTGAGTTGCAACGATTTCCGCAGTTCCTCCTCTATTCGTGGACCGAGAATCAGACCAAGGACCAGAGGCAGCACGGGAAGGCCATATCGGCGCATTGCGAATCCCAGCAGGCCCAAGACGAGGAGAATGACCAGGTCGAAGGTTTGAAGGTTCACAGCGTAGGCGCCGAGTGTCGCGAAGAACAGAATCCCTGAGTACAGGTAAGGACGTGGGATCTGCAGGAGTTTAGCCCAGAGTGGTGCCAATGGCAGGTTGATGAGCAACAGCAGTGTATTGCCGATGAAGAGGCTAGCGATGAGTGCCCAGACCAGTTCTGGTTCCCTTTCGAATAGGAGAGGGCCGGGTTGGATGTCCATCTGGACGAAAGCGGCGAGCATGACTGCAGCGGTGGCGTTGGTGGGCAGTCCGAGGGCCAGCAGCGGAGTCAGCGTTCCTGCCGCAGACGCGTTGTTCGCGGCTTCTGGGCCGGCGACACCTTCGATCGCGCCGTGACCGAACTCCTCGGGGTGCTTGGATAGCTTTTTCTCCGTTACGTAGGACAGGAAGGTCGGAATTTCTGCGCCCCCGGCGGGCAATGCTCCGAAGGGGAAGCCGTAGGCGGTGCCGCGAAGCCATGGTTTCCAGGAACGTTTGAAGTCTTCCTTGCCCATCCAGGGGCGTCCCACGGGGATGGTTTGCATGGGGTTTCTGCGCAGGTGGGCGGCGATCCAGAGTGCTTCACCGATTGCGAAGATAGCGACGGCGACAACGACGATGTCGAGGCCGTCGGTGAGCAGGGGTTGCCCGAAAATCAGGCGCTGTTGGCCGGAGACGGGGTCTATGCCGACAAGGCCGATTGCCAGGCCGAGACCGAGCGATGCGAAACCACGCAGCCTTGAGGATCCAAGAACCGCGGTGACGGCCAGTAAGGCCAGGATCATGATGGCCAGGTAGCTGGGCGAGCCTAGGGAGACCGCGAATTTTACGACGAGCGGCGCGAAGAAGACCAGGAGTGCAGTGCCAATGGTTCCAGCGACGAATGATCCAATTGCCGCAGTGGCCAGGGCCTGAGCGGCGCGGCCGGCTTTAGCCATCTTGTGGCCCTCGATCGCCGTGATGACCGTCGATGACTCACCTGGTGTGTTGAGCAGAATCGAGGTGGTTGATCCCCCATACATTCCGCCGTAATAGATTCCGGCGAACATGATGAAGGCACTGGTAGGTTCCAGCGCGTAGGTCACCGGAAGTAGGAGTGCAATGGCCATCGCGGGACCGATGCCCGGCAGGACGCCAATAGCGGTGCCGAGGAGCACCCCGATGAAGGCGTAGAGAAGATTCATGGGGGTTGCTGCTGTGGCGAAACCCTCCGTGAGCATGTTCAGGGAGTCCATTTAGAGCACTCCTTCCAGGAGGCCTGCGGGTAGACGGATGCCAAGTCCGATGTAGAAGCCATAAAACGTTCCTAGAGCCAGCAGGAGGCTGATGACGCCGTCCCGGACGTAATGGCGGCTTCCCAGGGACCAGACGCTGCCCCAAAAGAGGATGGTTCCTGAGATGACCCAACCTGTCTGGTCGATGAGCACAATGTTCAGGATGAAAAAGCCCAGCAGGGAGAGGATGGTCCGCCAGTCGCTGGGGTGAGTGAGGTCGACGTCTTCGCCGACCTCTGCCTCACCTCGCCCGCCTCTGAGGACGTTCACCGTCAAGAGAACGGCGCATACGAGCAGCAAACCTCCCACAATGTAGGGCAGGGTTCGCGGCCCGACGGGATCGGTCTGCGAGTAGGGGACGTCGATTCCCGCAGCATCGACCAGAACAGTGATGCCGACCGCTCCGAGCAGGGCAACCATGCCCAGCTCGGAGCGGCCCGCAAATCGGGTACGTACTGAGCTCACGCCAAACCAAGTTCAGCCAGGACGTCAGAGACGCGCTTGTCCTGCTCGGTGAGGAAAGATTCGAATTCATCGCCGGTCAGGAACGCGTCCGACCAGCCGTTGGATTCAAGGGCTTCCTGCCACTCAGGAGTGCCGTGCATTTCTTCGAGGGCCGCAATCAGGCGATCCCGGTCAGCGTCGGAAACCTCAGGCGGAGCGACGATTCCGCGCCAGTTGGTGAAAACCAGGTCAATGTCTGACTCCTGAAGCGTCGGTGCGTCGACACCTTCGAGGCGTTCCTCACCGCTGGTTGCAAGGACACGCACTTCACCGGACTCGATCTGATCGAGGTATTCGCCAGCACCGGAAGCCGCGAATCCGAGCTTGTTACCAAGGATTGCTGGTAGGAGATCACCACCGCCGTCGTAGGACACGAAGTTCACAGTCTTGGGGTCAATACCCAGCGCCCCCGCCAGCTGCATGGGAAGGAGGTGATCTGGGCCTCCTGGCGATGACCCGCCCCCGACACTAATTTGCGAGGGATCTTTTTTCCAAGCCGCTACCAGATCATCGATGCTCTGGTAGGGCGAATCCTTGGAGACCATGATCGCACCCGGCTCTTCAATCAAGCGGGCCAGGGGAGTGGTGTCCGTAAGTTTGGCTTCCGATTCATTGGTGTAGCTGGCGCCCACGACACCCAGCCCCATCAGCATGGCCAGATCGCCGTTGCCCTTCTCGTTCACTGTTCGAGCCAGACCTACGGTGCCTCCGGCACCCGCAAGGTTGAACACCTCGATGCTGGAGGCGAGGTCAGTGTCCTCCATGACCTTGGCCGCTACCCGTGCGGTGGTGTCGTATCCGCCACCAGGCGTATTGGGAACCAGGATGCGTAAGTCGGTAATCGGCCCCCCGGCTGCAGTGCTTCCGGAAGCTCCAGCAGTGCTTTCACCGCCGGTCACCCCGCAGCCCGAGGCGGCCAGCACAATTCCTGCGGCCACTGCTGTGAGACGGACTGTCGTTGATCCACGCATGATATTCCTCTTCATCGAGTTGGTGTACAGGGCTTCAACCTACGAGACAATGTGACCCACGTCTCTCTTGTGTTCTCAAAGAACATTGTGTTCATTGAGTTCACACTCAGCAGGTCCGGAGAACTGATCTGCCGTAGAGTTCAGGCAGCTTGGCCTATGTCAGAAAGACCAATTCAGCTGGCAATTTTCCAGAAAGGGCGCTAACGCAGTGGGCACGCCAAGGGAAGCTATCCAAGCCTAAGAGAATGTCCCTTGCGAGCCAGTTTCTCGCTCTTCAACTAGTGATTGTTTTCGCTGTCCTTTGTGGGGTTTTGGCCATCTCGCTGGCGCAGTCCGCGGAAACTTTCCAGCGGGTGGAGGGCAGGCGAGCGCTCGCCGCAGCTGAAACCCTTGCTGCGCTGCCAGCCGTCAGATCCCTGCTGGCGGAGGCCGAGCCCCGCATTGGAGCAGCCTTACCGGCCGCTGCTGAATCGGTACGCTCGGTCTCGGCATCGAAATACGCGATCCTGGCCAAACCCGACGGCACGGTGTTGACCTCACAGGACCCCGCGCAACTGGGTGCGATCGTGAACTTCGGGAAAAGCGATGTCCGCAGCGGCAGGTCCTGGACAGGGTTAGTGGAATCGGGCAGTGAGTTAGCTTTGGCAGCTCACGTCCCAATCCTCGGGGATACCGGTGACATGGTTGGTATTGCAGTTGTCGGTCGACAATACCCGTCCTTGGTGGAGCGTTTAGCCCAAGCCACCCCCAACCTCATCATCTACTTGGGGGTCGCGAGTATCGTTGGCGTGACCGGCTCGCTCCTCCTCGCCCGGCGCGTCAAGCGCCAGACTTTGGGTCTGGAACCCGACCAAATTTCAGGACTGGTCGAGCACCGCGAAGCCATTCTCTATGGCGTGAAAGAAGGAGTTATAGCGCTTGACCCGAACCATCGCGTGACCCTGGCGAACGACAGCGCGAAGAGACTCCTTCATCTGCCAGCCAACTGCATCGGCCAGGACCTTGACCAGCTCTCAGTTCATCGCGACCTGCACGACGTTCTTACTCGCGACCATTCTTCACCTGATCAGCTGGTTCTGGTGGAAGGCCGATTGGTGGCCTGCAACAGGATGCCCATCGAATCCCATGGGCGGATTATCGGGTCGGTTATTACGCTAAGGGATCGGACGGAACTGTCAACGCTGGAGACCGAGTTAGGTGCCACGCGGAACACCACAGAAACGCTGAGGGCCCAGACACACGAGTTTGCAAATCAGCTCCATACCATCTCTGGGCTTATCCAGCTCGGTGAATATGACGAGGTCACCCGATTTGTGGATGGCGTTAGCCAGAGCCGCACGCGTCTTTACGACGACGTCACCACAGTCATTAAGGATCCGGCCCTCGCCGCCCTTTTTATTGCCAAAGCAAGTCTCGCTTCCGAACGCGGGGTGACCCTCAGGCTAGCCGAAGGCTCTTACCTTCCGCGGATGGAAGATGAACTTTCGCGTGATGTGAATACAGTGGTAGGAAACCTTGTAGACAACGCCATGGACGCAGCCGGCGGACTCGACAACCCGACAGTCGAAGTACTTCTCGTCGACGAAACGGACTACGTCGCTGTCACTGTGCAGGATTCCGGGCCCGGAGTTCCCACTGAATTTACTGACTCAATCTTCAAACAGGGTTTCACCACAAAAACGTCTGTCGCGGATACTGAAAGGGGCTTCGGACTGGCTTTGACTCGTCTGATCTGTCGTAAGCGTGGCGGAGAAATCGAGGTCTACAATGACGAAGGAGCGGTCTTCACGGCGACCCTCAACAAAGTAAAACTTCACTCATGATTCGGGTCCTTATCGTCGATGACGATTTCATGGTGGCGAAGGTCCACGCCGGGTTCGGTCGACAATGCCTAGGGTTCGAAGTGATAGGTATCGCTCACACGGGGGCTAACGCCCTGTTAAAGGTCCGGCTTGAGAAGCCAGACCTGGTCCTTCTCGACATCCACCTTCCTGACATCAACGGCTTGGACCTCCTCCACCAATTGCGGTCAGCATCACCGGAGCTGGATGTCATTGTCATCAGCGCGGCTCGGGAGGTGGCAACGGTCCGACGTGCCCTGCGTGGCGGGATTGTGCACTACCTCATCAAGCCTTTTTCAGGCCCTGAGCTCCGGGAACGGCTGGAACACTACCAGCAGGCTTACCAACAGCTCGCTTCAGCCAAAAGCGAGGCGGAACAGGCAGACGTCAATAAGGTGTTCGGCATCAGCCGCCCCGACCGGCCGCTCCCGAAAGGATGCAGCGTCGAAACCCTGTATCTGGTCGAAACGCTGCTACAGGGGGTCAGCACCGATCTTTCCGCCGCGGAAGCTGCCGGTGCCCTCGGCACTTCCCGGGTTAGCGCCAGACGCTATCTCGAATATCTCAGCGAAGAGGGCCGGGTTATCGTTCAGCTACGGTACGGCGGTGTCGGCCGCCCCGAACGCCGCTATCACTGGAAAACATAGACTGCGAAAGTGACTCCTTACGGAATGCTTTTCTGCGTCGCGGTGCGGGACCGGTGCGCTTGAATCGCCGGGGCAGTCTTGCATGCCAGCGCTGCGATAGGTCCTGATGCTGAATCCTGCCGGGACATCGTTTCGGGGCGGGTCAGGAAAGGGAGCCTGATTGTCTCTCCACTGCATTTAGTCGAATCTGATGAACGCCCTCACCGATCCTCCACGAAAATCATCCGTCTGGCTATAGCCCAAGGATTCATAGAACGCTTTCTGCCCTGGCTCGTCGTCGGTGATCAGGACTTTCTGACGAACTCTGGGATACTCACCGAGCGCTCGTTCCACCAAGGCTCGTCCTATACCCCTTCTGTGATGGGACGGCAGGACGAGAATGTCCTGGAGATAGCAAATCGAGGCGCCATCAGAGATAACTCGCGCGAGTCCTACCAAGGCTTTGCCATCGCGGGCCGCAACCAGGGTCGAGGACCCCTTGAGTCCCGCAAGTAGCGCGTCCGGATCCCTCGTATAAGCGCGCCAATCAACTGCTCCGTAAAGTTCAAGAACATCACTCAGCTCTAGATCGGTGGCCTTCACTAACTCGATTGTGGTCATGGTCTATCGAAACACAGGACGAACGGGGCTGCCCTGGAGAGATGAACTGGCTGAGTCCAGCAGTGCCTGTATCTAAGGTTTGCTTGACTGGTTGACGACTGTGGCCGGTAGTTTTGGCCGGTTTAGTCGGGTGCGGACGGCGACGCCCGCGCAGAGAATCACGGCGAAGCCGCCGAGGATAGTCGCCCCGGTAATTTCTTCCCTGAGGAGGAGGACGGCCCAGAGGATGCTGAGCACTGGTTGGACGAGCTGGACCTGGCTGACCTGCGACATGGGGCCGGTGGCGAGGCCGCGATACCAGGCGAAGAACCCCAGGAACATGCTGACCACGCCAAGGTAGCCGAAAGCAGCCCACTCTAGGGGCGTCCCCGTAGGTGGTTGCTGAACCGCCGCGACCACGGTGAGCGCGACCATCAGCGGTAAAGCGATGACTAGAGCCCAGGACACGGTTTGCCAGGCGCCAAGCTCGCGGGCGAGTAATCCCCCTTCTGCGTACCCGATGGCTGCTGCGATAACAGCCCCAAAAAGCAACAGGTCCGACACGGTGAGAGCCGAAAACCCGCCGCCCTGGACGGAGGCGAAGCCGATCGCCACGATCGCCCCGATCATCGCCATGACCCAGAATGAACGAGGTGGCCGTTCCTTCCCCCTGATGACAGCCATGATGGCTGTGGCTGCGGGGAGGAGGGCAATGACCACGGCTCCGTGGCTTGCCGGCGCTGTGGTGAGAGCGAAGGAGGTCAGCAGTGGGAAGCCGATAACGATCCCGCTGGCAACGACGGCGAGGCGTATCCACTGGTCGGCGTGCGGGATCCGTTGTCGTGTGAGAGCCAGGGCGGCAATAGCGAGGAGTGCGGCAATGACCGCGCGGCCCGAGCCGATGAACAAAGGAGAGAGACCGCCGACCGCGACGCGGGTGAAAGGGACGGTGAAGGAGAACGCTGCAACCCCGAGTAAACCCCAGGCAATGCCTGATCGAGACGATAGCAGGGGCGATATTCGTCGAGTAGCGCTACTATTGGGGTTCATGACCAACGATAGCAGTATGCGGATTGTTGTGGCTCTTCGTGACTGGATTGCAGGTGCTCCGGCCGGTGCCAGACTGCCGTCGACCCGGTCGCTCGTGACACGCCATCAGGCAAGTCCTGTCACGGTCCAGCAAGCACTCCGTACCTTGGCCGCCCAGGGTCTCATCGAGAGTCGTCCAGGGGTGGGGACCTTCGTGCGGGCCGTCCGCACAGCGCGCCCGTCTGATTTCGGGTGGCAGACCGCGGCCCTCGGATCCGCTCACAATCGGCTGACTTCAGGTT
Organism: Arthrobacter glycogeni; assembly: GCF_054510815.1. Classification (NCBI taxonomy): domain Bacteria; kingdom Bacillati; phylum Actinomycetota; class Actinomycetes; order Micrococcales; family Micrococcaceae; genus Arthrobacter; species Arthrobacter glycogeni. The sequence goes on along the minus strand of NZ_JBTNDV010000014.1, from coordinate 96,376 downwards.
CGGCAACGATGCGTGCTGCCCCTGCCGGCGGGATGACGCTCCACGGTGGGTACCCGGATCGAGACCTCCTCCCGGAACGCTTGGTGCGCGCTGCCCTCCTTCGGGCTGCACGCATCGAATCCGCTCTGACGAGATCCCCGGTGGCTGGCAATCCTGAGCTGCAGTCCTGGTTTGCTTCGGAACTGACCGCCGCCACCCCGGTAGATGTGACCCCCGCCCTGGCCAGCGACGTCGTCGTGCTTCCTGGGAGCCAGAGTGGACTCAGCTCCATCTTTCGTGCGCTGGTTCCCCCGGGGCAGCCGTTGCTGATCGAATCCCCGACCTATTGGGGCGCGATCCTTGCAGCCGAGAAGGCTGGAGTTCGTCTGGTCCCCGTTCCTTCCGGTCCCACTGGCCCGAACCCCGACGACGTCGCGCGCGCCTTCGAGGAGACCGGTGCGCGTGCCTTCTACGCACAGCCCAACTACGCCAACCCGATCGGCGCCCAATGGTCCCGAAACACTGCAGCTCAGATTCTTGATGTGGTGAAAACCTATCGCGCGTTCCTGATCGAAGACGATTGGGCCCACGACTTCGGTATCACCACGAAATCGGCGCCGGTAGCAGCCCACGACGACGGCGGTCACGTGGTGTACATCCGCTCACTTACCAAAAGCGTCTCCCCAGCGCTGAGAGTCGCCGCGGTCATCGTCCGCGGCCCAGCACGCGAACGAATCACTGCTGACCTTACCGCCGCCTCGATGTACGTCAGCGGTGTTCTGCAAGCCGCTGCCCTCGACGTCGTCACCCAACCCGGTTGGCAGACCCACCTCCGGGGACTCCGCCAGCAACTCCAGTCACGCCGGGACCTCCTCGTCGACAGCGTCAACAAATACGCGCCCCTCGCTCAGGTCACGACGGTCCCACCGGGCGGACTGAACCTCTGGATCAGACTTCCGGACACGACAAACCTCTCCGAACTGATCAAAGAGTGCGAGGCTAGCAACGTTTTCATCGCATCCGGCAACGAATGGTTCCCAGCCGAACCCACCGGACCACACATCCGGCTCAACTACGCCGGCCCAGACCCAGCAGGATACCCCGAAGCAGCCAAAGTCATCGGCGGGGTTCTCGACGGCAAAAAATAGCGCAACTCGAAGAACCGCCCGACCGAACCTGGCCGAGGAGCTGACCAAAGGCCGTTCAGGAAAGGATTGCCACATGGGTAAAGGCAATCCGCTGGCTGGTGTTTACTCTGGTGCAGAGGCGGCATCGAACTAGACTCGCCGGATGAAGCCTTTTGACGTCGTCGTCGATCACGAGCTGTTCCGAATCAGTGAACGAAGGCAACCAGCTGCATCCCGCTGCTATGAGTTCGTTTGGCTCAATGGTCCGATGGACGGGACCTATGTCCTTACCGTGGGCCGGTTTGCAACCATTTCGGGCGGTGATGCCTCAGACGTCGTGGCTCGTATGACGGAGGAGGAGCTGATTGCTGAAGCGCGAGGGTTTGCCAGGTCGGTTTACGAGCCCGGTGGGATTGCCGAAGAAAATTTCCCTGACCACATTCCGGCCAAAACCCGCCAAATCCGTGAGCAGTGAGTAACGGACCTGCCGGCGCTTTCTGTGCGGTCCCGCAGCGACACGAGGTCACTCAGCCGGGGCGCCGCCACCACAGCTGAGCGACCGGACTACGCCCCGGCGATAATCAAGGTCGACTCGGCGCGCATCGGTCCTCCGCAGTCCTCAGACCCGCCATGTCTTGTCCATTCCAGAGCCGCTCGGTGTAGGCGAGAATCTCACCACCTGCGCCCCTGGCGGGTGGCATCCATGCGATGCCGATCCTTATCGGCGGCGGAGTGTCCGACCTCCATCATGTTCTGGGCGCGCCAATGCAAATGCGCCTATACCTCCTCGATTGGAACGGAGGCAACGTCGCGATAGAAGTCACGGCCGTACTGGATCAGCACAGCCCCACCACATACCTCAACGAAATTGGTGCAGCCCCGATAGTCGCCTCTTTCGCTTTTGCGCCCTGATCGTGCAACGCCAGGACCCCGACTCCGTCCCCACCTGCCACGATTCCGCTTGGCTCCTTGGCATTGTCGCATCAATAGGGGTGTTGCAACGACCGACTGAACTCACCATCTGCTAACGGGCAACAAGAGCGACCTCGCACCGACTATCAGTCGATCGGCCATCAACTGTGAAGTCGAGGTGCAGGCTCGTTGCCGATGAGTATGGCGCGGGCGTGTAGATGCGCATATCGTCCCACCCAATCCCGTCTCCCACCATTCGAAACCCTGCTGGCTCATAGTGGGCCCCCATATGGTCTGTCATGGTGATCCCTACCCGCTCTAGATTGCTCAGTTTAGGAGGCCCTCCGGTTCCTTGGCCATCGTCTGCTTCTACCTCACGGTGCTGTGTACCGTAAGCCAAAGCAAGAGCACCGTCATGGCGCACCGTCCCGTAACCTCTGACCGCACTCAGGTAGACGATGATGCAGGACGTGCCGGATGGAACATCGACAAAGAGTGGAGCTTTCGCAACGTCTACCCCCGCCAGGCGAACGTCAATGGTGTCGATAGTTGCGACGACGAGGTTCTCCGGAGCGCGGACAAGAGTGGTCATAAACCAGCCTAACCCGGCCGCCTGAAGGGCAACCCGAGTCACGTCAGACCGGATTGTTCAAGGACGATCCTCAGGTGACCGTCAGCGGGGCACCGTCATGAACTAGCGGTCGGATCGCCCTGACGGGCCGCCCGCATAATATACTTCGAGCATGCCGATCAACCGCCTCGACCGAGGTATTCACGCCCAGCCGTCCGTTTCCGAGTCGCGCAGGGGCACCCTGTGAGCGGCGGTCTCGTCGCTCTTTTGGACGACGTCGCGGCCCTGGCCCGCATTGCTGCCGCTTCGGTGGACGACGTCGCTGCCGGAGCCGCTAAGGCTGGGGCGAAGGCCGCCGGCGTCGTGATCGACGACGCTGCCGTTACTCCGCAGTACGTGTCAGGGGCGGACCCGTCTCGCGAACTGCCGATGATCAAACGAATCTTCTGGGGATCGCTCCGCAACAAACTGTTGATCATCCTGCCGGCACTGCTGCTGATCAGCGCCTTCATCCCGGGGGTCATTCCGTTCATCCTGATGCTCGGCGGCACCTACCTTTGCTTTGAGGGCGCCGAGAAGGTCTGGCATAAAATCCGCGGCCACTCAGCGGCTGAGAAAGCCCCGGCAGTCGAACGAGGTCCCGAGGCGGAGGCCAAGGTGACCAAGGGTGCCATCACCACGGACTTCATCCTGTCCTGCGAAATCATGGTCATTTCGATGAACGAGGTGGCCGATGAGTCCTTGTTGGCCCGGGCGATTATCCTTGTCGTCGTAGCGATCGCGATCACGGTGATCGTGTATGGAGCCGTCGCTCTCATTGTCAAAATGGACGACATCGGCCTGCATCTGACCACCAAAGACTCGGCGGGTTCGAAGCGCTTCGGTGAGTTGCTCGTCAAGGCGATGCCCGGCGTCCTCGCCGCAATCACTCTGATTGGCACGGTGGCCATGCTCTGGGTTGGCGGGCACATCATGCTTCAAGGGGTCTACGACCTAGGGTGGCACCTGCCCTATGACCTGGTCCATACCCTTGAATCACCTTTCGTCGGAATTCCGGTAGTGGGCGGCTTCCTGGCTTGGCTCGTGAATACCGTGTGCTCGGCCGTCCTCGGACTCGGCTGGGGCCTCGTCGTCATGGCGATCCTGCACCCACTCCTCAAAGCACTGCCGTTCGGCAAGGCGAAGGGCGAACACGAAGAGGGAGACGTGCGCGCCGCGATCGCCGGCTACCGGCCAGCGAAACGTAACGCTGATTCGGTCTCTTAGCTCACACCCCTCGGAGGAAGGACGAAGGCGGACTATCGCTGAGGGAGCCAGGAACAGTAATCCGGGAGTGCAACGGATGGATGTGCTGTCATTGCCTCGGAAGCCGCTGGAATTTCAGCAGCCCCTGTCTCGCGATGAATTGCTTGCGGTTATCCAGCAGGCTTTTCCCGCCGGGCCACCAGTGAATGCCGTTCGTGAGGTGTCCGGGGGCCGCTACAACACGACCTACCGGTTGGACAGAAAGGATGCACCGTCACTGATCCTGCGCGTAGCCCCCGAACCGCGCCGTCAGTCACGCCTGGGACACCAACTGCTGCGAAACGAGTATGCCAGCATTCCCTTGCTGGCGTCCGTGGGGCACCTGATGCCGGTGGTTGTCCGCGCGGATTTCACTCAAACAATCATCGAGCGTGACTACCTGATTCAGACCCATCTTCCGGGGGTTCCCGCGGCACAGGCACTCAAACTGTATACAGCCGAGCAGCAACTCGATTTCTGGTTCCAGCTAGGACAGATCCTGGCGGACATCCATTCCCAAACCGGACATCACTATGGGTCGGTGACCGGTGATCAGCACGAGAGTTGGAGTAACAGCCTCACAGCGACGTTTCACGCTATCGCAGCCGACATGGCTGATACCGGCCTTGATGCAGCGGACATTCATCAGGTGCTGCACCTGATCGAGGAACACAGCCCGGAGATCGATCAGTGTGGCCTACCGCGGCTGCTCCATGGTGATTTGTGGATCGGCAACGTCATGCTCAAGGCCGGGGAGCCGTCGCCGCGCATCGTGGGAATCTTCGACTGTGATCGTACATCATGGGGGGATCCCGAGTCGGATTGGACTCTATTCCTTCTGCGTAGTCGCTCTGACGAAGTGCAGCAGGCCTTTCGGCGTGGCTACGGACGGGCGCCCGAGGCTTCCTCCCGCGCGACCGTGAGAGGGCGTTTCTACCGCGCGCGAAGTATTGCTGAGGCTCGACTGGAATACCGCCGGATGGGGGAGGAAGAACTCATGGCAGGAACCCACATCGAGATGAAAGATGTGCTCTCGCAGTTCGACTAGCGTCGAATTCAGTCCTTCGAGGGATCCCCAAGGCCGTTCGCCTCGCCCGTGCTTGGTCAATGTCGGGCGAGGTTGATGCATCAGGATGATCACCGGAGGAGCGTGGGTTTCGCGGGGGCGTCTCCCGGTAGACTGACCGGGTGAATATTTCGCTCGCTCAACAGTCTCCAGCTGACTCCTTCGCCGAGTTCCGGACTATCGACCTGCGCGGCAGCGCCCTCACTGGCGCCGCCCTCACCGCAGTCATGCCGCGGCCGGAAGTGAGCGGCGCCGGCGTCGAGGCCCCGGTCGCCGCCATCCTGGCTGACGTTCGGGAGCGTGGCCTGACTGCACTGAGAGAACTCGCCCTGAAGTTCGACGGCGTGGAGCAGGCCTCACCGCGCGTGCCCCGCGAGGCACTGACGAGGGCCCTCAACGACCTCGCGCCGGATGTCCGGCTGGCTTTGGCCGAATCAATCGACCGCGCCCGCCGGTTTGCCGCCGCCCAGATTCCCGCTGACGTCGAGGTAGAGATTGGTGCGGGGGCGATAGTGACCCACAAATGGATAGCGGTTCGCCGGGTGGGCCTCTATGTGCCGGGTGGTCTGGCAGTGTATCCGTCGTCGGTGGTGATGAACGTGGTGCCCGCCCAGGCTGCCGGAGTCCAGTCGATTGCCGTTGCTTCTCCACCCCAGAAGGAGTTTGGTGGACTCCCGCACCCGGTGATCCTCGCCGCGGCGGAGATGCTCGGGATCCAGGAGGTGTACGCCATTGGTGGAGCGCAGGCGGTCGCAGCTTTCGCCTACGGGGTGGAGGGTGAAACCGCCGACGACACGCTCGAGCGGGTGGACGTGGTCACCGGCCCCGGCAATATCTTTGTGGCCACCGCCAAACGGCTGCTTAAGGGTACGATCGGCATCGACGCCGAGGCGGGCACCACAGAGATCGCCGTGCTGGCCGACGCCCATGCCGACCCGCGGCTGATCGCTGCTGACCTGATCAGCCAGGCTGAGCATGACCCGAACGCGGCGTCCGTCCTCATCACCGACTCCGAAGATCTCGCGGTAAAGGTCCGGAGCCAGCTGGCCGTGCAAATCGCCACCACCAAGCACGCCGGGCGGGTGCGCGAGGCGTTGGCCGGGCAACAGTCCGGCACCATCCTGGTGGACGACGTCGAGCACGGTATCGCCATCTGCGATGCGTACGCTGCCGAACACCTGGAAATCCAGACCGCGGACGCCGCGGCCGTTGCCAGCCGGATCCGCAATGCCGGCGCCGTTTTTGTTGGCGAGTACAGCCCGGTCAGCCTGGGTGACTATTGCGCCGGGTCCAACCACGTACTCCCCACCGGGGGGACGGCGACGTTCGCCTCGGGGCTGAACGTCACCACCTTCCTGAAGGCGGTGCAGGTGATCAACTACAACCGGGCTGCCCTGCAGAAAGTGAGTCGGCACATCACCAACCTTGCCGATGCTGAGGATTTGCCGGCCCACGGTGACGCTGTCATGGTTCGCTTCGGCTAATCACTACATCTAGTAATAACACTGTTGTAGTTTTCCCATATCTAGTTCTACAATGGTGGTGTTCCACACGGTGGCGCGACCACCGACCATCAGCAATTGAAAGGCGCGGCATGTTTTGTCCCTTCTGCCGTAACGCCGATTCCCGGGTGGTCGACAGTCGGTTAGCCGATGATGGGTCGGCTATCCGGCGTCGTCGTCAATGTCCAGAATGTGGACGCCGATTCACCACCGTGGAGACCACGAGCCTGAGCGTCATCAAGCGCTCCGGAGTCGGCGAGCCGTTCAGCCGCAGCAAAGTCATCAATGGTGCGCGGAAAGCCTGCCAGGGGCGGCCAGTCACTGAAGACGACCTCGCGTTACTTGCGCAGGAGGTTGAAGAGTCGGTTCGGGCCAGCGGCGTCGCGGAAATTGATGCCCATGAAGTGGGGCTCGCTATCCTCGGACCGCTGCAAAAGCTGGACCAGGTGGCGTATCTGCGGTTTGCCAGCGTGTATCAGGGATTCGACTCCCTTGAGGATTTCGAGGCCGCTATCGCGAAGCTGCGCCGCGAAGCAGGCGACGCGCCGACTGTGCCCACCGGTACCCAGAGGCCGCTGACCGCGCAGTAACACTAAGCTCCGGTGGTGGCTGCGGAGGGGAAGCCGACGCCACCACCGGCACCACTTCTGGACCATCCCGGCACGCGACTGGTCGGGCGCGATGAGTCAGCGTCCGCCGCTGACGGGCAGGATCGCCCCGGTGATATAGGAAGCTTCGGCGGACAGTAGCCAGGCGACTGCAGCTGCAACCTCGTCCGGCTCCGCGGGACGACCCAACGGGACACTCTGGCTGAGCCTTTCCGCACGGTCGGGCATACCGGCCGCCGCGTGGAGCCCGGTCTTGGTGCTGCCGGGGGACACACAGTTCACCCGGATACCTTCGCGCCCCACCTCCGAGGCAAGACCAACGGTCAACACGTCGACGGCGCCCTTGGTGGCCGCATAATGCACCCAGGTACCCGGCGAGCCGGCCCTGGTTGCGGTCGAGGAGATGTTGATGATCTGCCCACCGGTACCACCCCTCAGTGTGGACATGCCTAGGACAGCCTCGCGACTGACCAGCAACGGTCCCACCACATTGACCTCGGTCACCCGCTGCAGCACGTCGGCGGGGACGTCAGCCAGCGGGCCGATCAGATTACCGGTGATCCCTGCGTTGTTCACGACGGCGGTCACCTCGCCGAGTGCACGCGCCCGGTCAAAGAGCGCGACGACGTCGGCTGCGATGCTCACATCCGCCCGAATAGCCGAGGCGGATCCTCCCGCGGCAACAATGTCGGCCACCGTCTGCAGCGCCCCTGCGCTATCAGAGGCGTAGTTCACTGCCACCACGTAGCCGTCCCGGGCGCAGCGCCGCGCGATAGCTGCACCGATTCCCCGGCTCGCGCCGGTGACAACGGCAACTCCCGGACGGTCAGGCATCCGGAACGGCCGCCGCCAGTTTCGCCAGTCGCTTGAAGTGCAGGGCAGCCTGCAACGCGGCGCCAACAATGCCGGCCTGGTTCTTCAGCTGGGCCGGAATGATGCGGGTACGCAGGTTCAGCCCGGGCAGGTACTCCTGGCTGCGCTTGGAAATCCCGCCGCCCACAATGAACAGTTCAGGCGAAAACAGGAACTCGACGTGGGAGAAATACCGCTGCAGGCGGATCGAGTATTCGTCCCAGTCGATGCCGTCCCGTTCGCGGGCGACCGCGGAGGCCCTGGTTTCGGCGTCGTACCCGTCAATCTCCAGATGACCGAGCTCAGCGTTGGGCACCAGCTTCCCGTCAAAAATGAACGCGGACCCAATGCCGGTGCCCAGGGTGATCACCAGCACCGTTCCGTCAACGCCCTTGCCGGCTCCATAGCGCACCTCCGCGAGGCCGGCGGCGTCCGCGTCGTTGATGACGTGCACGTCGCGTTGGAGGACCGTGCTGAACAGCGTGTCGACGTCGGTGTTCACCCAGCTCTGGTCAACGTTGGCCGCCGACCGGGCGATGCCGTGCTGGATGATGGCGGGGAACGTGACACCAACGGGCACCTCGGGTGCCGGTGCGCCGGGACGGGTGGAGAGTTCGTCGACAATCCGTGCCACCACCTCGGCGACCGCCTCAGGGGTGGACGGCTGAGGGGTGGGCACGCGGTACCGTTCACCGACAATGTCACCGCCGACCAGGTCAACAATGCCGCCCTTGATGCCGGTACCGCCGATGTCGATGCCGATCACGGTGTTGGGCAGGGCCTTTCCCTGCTTCTTCTCGCTGCTCTTGCCCATGTTTCTCCAGAGTTCGTGTCTTGGCCTCCGGCGCGACAGGTGCCGCCGGGACCCGATGGTTAGGGGACGGTGAGGATCTCGGCGCCGCTGTCGGTCACCAGGAGGGTGTGCTCAAACTGCGCGGTGCGCTGACGGTCCCTGGTCAGCACGGTCCAGTCGTCGGGCCACATGTCCCATTCGATGGCGCCGAGGGTCAGCATGGGTTCGATGGTGAACGTCATGCCCGGTTCGATAATTCTGTTGTAGGCCGGTGCGGCGTCGTAATGCGGGATGATCAGTCCGGTGTGGAAGGCTTCGCCGACGCCGTGGCCGGTGAAGTCGCGCACTACCCCGTAGCCGAAGCGGCGGGCGTAGGACTCGATGGTCCTGCCAATCACGTTGATCTCGCGGCCGGGAGCCACGGCCTTGATGGCCCGGTTCAGTGATTCCTTGGTGCGCTCGACCAGCAGCCGCGACTCGTCGTCGACGTCGCCCACCAGGAAGGTGTAGTTGGTATCGCCGTGGACGCCGTCCAAATAGGCGGTGATGTCGATGTTCAGGATGTCGCCGTCGCGCACCACCGTGGTGTCGGGGATGCCGTGGCAGATCACCTCGTTCAAGGACGAGCAGAGTGATTTGGGGAACCCGCGGTAGCCCAGGGTCGACGGGTACGCTCCATTGTCGACGAGGAATTGGTGTCCCACCCGGTCCAACTGATCGGTGGTGACACCGGGTTCAATCTGGCGTCCCACCTCGACGATGGCCTGTGCAGCCAGACGGCTCGCGCGGCGGATCTTTTCGATAGTTTCGGGGGTCTTGACCTCTGACCCGGTGAAGGGGGCGGGCCCGCTGCGACCAACGTACTCGGGGCGGGGAATACTCGCTGGGACGGTCCGTTCGGGGCTGACGGTTCCCGGCACGAGATTTCCCACGGGTGCGCTGACGGATTGCTGAGGCATAGTCTTGATCTTATAGGCGGTACGGCGTCCCGCCGAAAGTCACCACCAAGGAGGACCCTCATGGCCGAATTCTGGTACAACGTGCAAACCCACGAGATCGAAGAGGACGCACAGTCCGATTGGCGGAAACTGATTGGACCCTACCCGACGCGGGCCGAGGCCGAGCGTGCCCTGGAAAAGGTGGCGCAACGCAACCAGGCGTGGGATGCCGAAGACGAGCAGTAGCGTCTAGAAGCTGTGTTCCGGGCCGGGAAAAGTCCCATTCCGGACTTCGTCAGCGTATGCGGTCGCTGCAGCAGCGAGCACTGAGCGGACGTCGGCGAACTGTTTCACGAACTTCGGCTGCCGGCCGGTGCGTACCCCGGCCATGTCCTGCCATACCAGCACCTGCCCGGTCGTGGCGTTGCCCGCCCCGATTCCGATGGTCGGCACCCTGACGGCGCGGTCGACGGCGGCGGCCACGTCGGCGGGCACCATCTCCATGAGCACGCAGAACGCCCCGGCGTCGGCGAGGGCAACGGCGTCGTCGATCAGTTCCTGCGCCGCATCACCGCGGCCCTGGACCCGGTACCCGCCGAGGGCATGCTCGCTCTGCGGGGTGAAACCGATGTGGGCCATGACGGGGATCCCGGCGGTGGCGAGCGCGCGGACGGTGTCGGCGTAGTGGCGGCCGCCCTCCATCTTTACTGCGTGGACCCCGCCCTCTTTCATCAGGCGGACCGACGATTCGATGGCCTGGGCGGGAGAGATCTCGTAGCTGCCGAAGGGAAGATCGCAGACCACGAGGGCGCGGCTGGCTCCGTTGGTGACGGCCCGCGAGAAGATGATCATCTCGTCCACGGTGATCGGCAGGGTGGTCGTGTACCCGAGGACATTGTTGGCCGCAGAATCGCCCACGAGGAGCACCTCGATGCCCGCGTCGTCGAAGATCTCGGCGGCGTATTGGTCATAGGCGGTGAGCATGGCGAAGCGGCGTCCCTCAACCTTCGCCTGTTGCAGGTGATGGGTGCGGATCCTGGCGGGGGTGCGCCGGGCTTCTCCTGCAGCTGGTGTCCCGGCGTCGGCATCGTGGGCGCCCGTACCGTAGGGTGCTGGAATCTCTGCGGAAGTCATAGTGTCGAGCCTACTTCAGAACCTCTTGTGGCAGGCGGGAAGTAGAGTGAACTGGTGGACCGACGCTCGATGATCACCCGGGACACCACCGACGGCATGAAAGAGGGTAACTATGGATCGGCAGCAAGAATTTGTACTGCGTACCATCGAGGAACGCGATGTGCGGTTTGTGCGGCTCTGGTTCACGGACGTTGTGGGTTCGTTGAAGTCGGTTGCCCTGGCACCGGCCGAGGTGGAGGGTGCATTTGAGGAGGGCCTGGGCTTTGATGGTTCGTCCATTGAAGGGCTGGCCCGCGTTTTCGAATCGGACATGCTCGCCCAACCCGACCCGTCGACGTTCCAGATCCTGCCCTGGCGGGGCGAGAAGGAACCAACCTCCAGAATGTTTTGCGACATCCTTACCCCCGACGGTATGCCGTCGACGGCTGACCCACGTGGGGTGCTGAAGCGGACTCTTGCCAAGGCAGCAGACATGGGGTTCACCTGCTACACCCACCCGGAAATCGAGTTCTACCTGCTCAAGTCAGATGAACTGGGGCCCGACGGTCAACCCATCCCGGTGGACCAGGCCGGCTATTTTGACCACGTACCGGGCGGAGTGGCCCAGGACTTCCGGCGGACAGCGGTGGCGATGCTCGAATCCGTGGGCATCTCGGTGGAGTTCAGTCACCACGAGGCCGGCCCGGGGCAGAACGAAATCGATCTCCGGTACGCGGATGCCCTGCAGACCGCCGACAACATCATGACGTTCCGCACCATCATCAAGGAGGTGGCGCTGACCCAGGACAGCTACGCCACGTTCATGCCCAAGCCGTTCTCCGATCATCCCGGCTCCGGGATGCACACCCACTTCTCCCTCTTCGAGGGCGACGCCAACGCGTTCTTCGAAGCGGGTGCCGAGTTCCAGCTGTCCAAGACGGCACGCCAGTTCATCGCCGGGATCCTGAAGCACGCACCTGAGTTCACGGCTGTCACCAACCAATTCGTCAACTCGTACAAGCGTCTCTGGGGTGGGGGAGAAGCCCCGAGCTACCTGTCCTGGGGCCACAACAACCGCTCAGCCCTGGTCCGCGTGCCGCTCTACAAGCCGAACAAGGGCCAGTCGGCGCGCATTGAGTACCGCGGTATTGATTCGGCCAGCAACCCGTACCTCGCCTACTCGGTGCTGCTCGGTGCGGGCCTGAAGGGTATCGAGGAAGGGTACGAACTTCCGCCGGGAGCCGAGGACGACGTCTGGAGTCTCACGGCCACCGAACGTCGAGCCATGGGCCATGACCCGTTGCCGGCTAGCCTTCACGACGCCATCCGGGTGATGGAGGAGTCGGAGCTGGTTGCCGGGATCCTGGGCGAGCAGGTCTTCGAAAATTTTCTGCGCAACAAGCGCGCCGAATGGCACGACTACCGGATCCAGGTCACGCCCTACGAGCTGCGACGCAACCTCGGAATTCTCTAACCTGGCGCCCGCGATGAGCCTGAACCGCCAACTCATCAGCCGTGGTTTCACCGACCTCGAGAAGAGCTCCCGTTTCCTGGCTGCGCCCGAGCTGGTGGGCATCCCGCAGGCGGCGCTGTTCGATGGGTTGGCCCGATCGGCCAACCCCGATCTGGCGTTGCAATCCCTGGTGCGGTTGCTGGCGGTCCGACCGGGCCTTGCCGCGGTGGTTGCGGACGGCGGCGCCAGCAGCGAGCCGCTATTCCGGTTGCTCGGCGCGTCCGAGGCGCTGGCCGAGTTCCTGATGAGGTGCCCGGAGCACCTCGACACCGTCAAGGTCTCCCCCAGCCGGACGCCCGGGGGAGTCTCCGCCGAGTCCCTACGGTCCTCCCTCCTCGAGTCGGTGGGCGCCGACCCGTCGTCGGGCACTCCCGTTGCCGGTCTCGGCGGCACCGCGGCGTACGCGCTGCTGCGGGCACGTTACCGGCGCCACCTGGTGGAACTTGCCGTCCGCGACCTGTGCTCGGCGTCGCCGGTCGACTACCTGCCGACCGTCGGCGAGGAACTGGCCGACCTCGCGGCGGCTGCGGTCGAAGCGGCGCTGGCCGTTTCCCGAGCCGAATTGGCGAACAGCTTCTCAGCCACCGACGTGTCATCCGTCCGCCTCGCGGTGATGGGGATGGGCAAGTGCGGTGCCGGTGAGCTGAACTACATTTCCGACGTCGACGTCATCTACGTGATCGAAGCGTCGGACCTTGCCGAGGATCTGGCGACCCGGATTGGTACAGCGCTGGCCACCGGGATTTCGCGGGCCATCTCCGCCAGCGGAGGTGAGCCCGGCCTGTGGGAAGTGGACGCCAACCTACGCCCGGAGGGGCGGGACGGCCCACTGGTGCGCACCCTCGATTCCCACCTGTCCTACTACGCGCGGTGGGCGCAAAGCTGGGAATTCCAGGCTCTGCTTAAGGCCCGTACCATTGCCGGCGACGCCGATCTGGGCCGCCGCTACGAGGAGTCAGTGGCGCCGCTGGTCTGGAACTCGTCCGAACGTGAGGGGTTTGTTGACTCCGTGCAGGCGATGCGCCGCCGGGTGACCGACAATATTCCGTCCCATGAGGCGGAGCGGCAGCTGAAGCTCGGCCCGGGCGGGCTCCGCGACGTAGAATTTACTGTTCAGCTGCTGCAGCTGGTGCACGGCAAAGCCGACGAATCGATCCGGATCCGCGACACCACCTCAGCCATCGCCGCGCTCAGCGCCGCCGGCTATATCGGCCGGACCGATGCCAAAGCGTTCGACGAGTCCTACCGGTATCTGCGCGTCCTTGAGCACCGGATTCAGCTCGTCAATATGCGCCGTACCCACCTGATGCCCGAGGGCGACGCGTCCCGGCGGGCCCTCGCCATGTCCTCCCAGGGGGCGCAGCTCACCACTCGCCCCGCCGCTGCTGCGCTGCTGGAGCAGTGGCAGCAGACCAAGCGGTTGGTGCGCGGGCTCCACGAGAACATCTTCTACCGTCCACTTCTCAATACTGCTGCGAATCTCAGCGTCGACGAGGTCAGGTTGACGCCCGAAGCGGCCCGCGCACGGCTAGCCGCGCTGGGTTACCTGGACCCGAAGGTGGCGATGCGCCACATCGAAGCGCTCACCTCGGGTCTCAGCAGGCGGTCCGCGCTGCAACGGAACCTTCTGCCGGTCCTCCTGGGCTGGTTGGCCGACGGGGTGGATCCCGACGCCGGGCTCCTGGGCTTCCGCCGTCTGAGCGAGGGCCTCGGGCAGACCCACTGGTACCTGGGTATGCTTCGAGACTCTAAAGCTGCGGCCGAGCGGCTCTGCCACATCCTCTCCAGCAGCCGCTTTATCGCGGACTTGCTGGAAGTCTCACCCGAGTCGACCAAGTGGCTGGGCAATGACAGAGACCTGCTTCCAGTCGACTTCGAGGCCCAGTGGGGTGAGATCCAGTCGAAGATGTCGCGTCACCCTCAACCACGCGAGGCGATGCGCCTGATCCGGCTCATTCGTCGTCGTGAGCTGCTGCGCATTGCTATTGCCGACAGTTCAGGGCTGCTGGATCAGGCGGCGGTGGGCGCCGCCCTTTCCGCCACCGACCGCGCCGCCATCCTCGGCGCACTGCATGTGGCCGAGGGCGCGATCTTCGCGAATGAGAAGCAGTTGACCGACGTCGTCGTCGTCGCGATGGGGCGGCAGGGCGGCCGTGAGATCACTTATGGGTCGGACGCTGACATAATGTACGTGCACCGGGCACGTCAGGGGGCCGACGAGTCGGCAGCGCAAAACCAGGCGGAGCGGATTGTCAGCCAGCTCTCTGCCCTGCTGCAGCAACCCTGCTCACCCGCCATCCAGGCGGAGCGGGTGCTAGAGGTCGACGCCGACCTGCGCCCGGAGGGCAAACAGGGGCCGATGGTGAGATCCCTTGAGTCGTTCCGCGAGTATTACCGGCGCTGGTCCCTAGTCTGGGAGTCGCAGGCGCTCCTGCGCGCGCTGCCCGTGGCAGGGAGCGACGACCTGGCCGCAGCGTTCACCGAGCTGATTGACCCGATCCGGTATCCCGAGGAACTGTCCGGCCAGAGTCTGCGCGAGATCCGCCGTTTGAAGGCGCGGATGGAGTCGGAGCGCCTTCCTCGCGGTGCCGACCCGTCGCGCCACCTCAAACTCGGTCGGGGCGGGCTCAGCGACGTCGAGTGGCTGGTGCAACTGCTGCAACTGCAGCATGCTCACGCGAACCCTGATCTGAAGACCACCTCGACCCTCGCGGCCATGGATGCCATCGAGGCCGCCGAGCTTCTGCCCGCCTCTGATGTGCAGACCCTACGGCGCAGCTGGTGCCTGTCGAGCAGGGTGCGGGCAGCCAATGTGATCTGGAGCGGTAGGGCATCGGATCTGCTGCCGTCCTCGCGGCGCGACCTTGAAGCGGTGGCCCGCTGGTGCGGGTACGGGCCCGGAATGGGCGCGCGGCTGGAGGAGGACTACCTGCGGATCACCCGCCGTAGCCGTGCCATCTTCGAGCGGTCGTTTTACGGCTACTAGCAGCACACCTGCCCGCCAGGACTGCCCGTTCGGTAGGCATAAACGTTCATGCCCAGTAGCTAGCTCGCCCACTGGGCACCGGTGTAAGGTTTCTCTTGCCTCGCACCCCAACGTCAACTAGGGTTGACGGATGGAGGTGGAACGCATGAAGACACTCGTCGGATTGCTCGACGACGGCGGGCCGGTCAACCGGCTGCAGGCCGTCAGTGAGCTACGCAAGGAACTCGGCCGGGCCGAGACTGCTGCCGTCCGGCAGGCACGCCAGGCAGGGCTGTCCTGGGAGGCCATCGCCCAGGCGCTCGGGGTGACCCGTCAGGCCGTACACAAGAAGTACGGGAGGACGTAAACCATGTGAGCCGCGACACGCCCCAGGATTCATCGAGGGAGCTTGCACAGTTGCACCAGCATCTGCCGTTACCTTTTGATATCAGGTAGGAACCGTTCAGGGAGGATGCTCGTGATGACGAACAACAGTGCAATGACGCAAGTTGGTGGTCGGTCACTACTCGCTGTGGTCGGGGCGATCGGTGTTGAGGCCGCCATGAGGGTCAGTACAGCGGTGCGGGACGCCATCATGGTGCTCACCTCGTTGGACGAAGCATCCTACTGACCTGCTGCTGATCCACCACAAAAGAAAGACCCGCACGGTGATCCGTGCGGGTCTTCTGTCATTTAGAGACTAGACGCCGTAGTACAGCTCGAACTCGTAAGGGTTCGGCCGCAATGACAGCGGGATGATCTCGAATTCGCGCTTGTAGTCGATCCAGGTGTCGATCAGGTCCTGGGTGAAGACGCCGCCGGCCTGCAGGAACTCGTTGTCGGCCTCGAGGGCGAGCAGAGCTTCCTCCAGCGAACCTGGAGCCTTCTGGATATCTTTGGCTTCCTCCGCGGGAAGCTCGTAGAGGTCCTTGTCGATCGGGTCAGCTGGCTCGATCCGGTTCTTGATGCCGTCGAGGCCGGCCATCAGCTGGGCCGCGAACGCCAGGTACGGGTTGGAGGAGGGGTCTGGCGCGCGGAACTCGATGCGCTTTGCCTTCGGGTTGGAGCCCGTGATCGGGATCCGGATGCCGGCTGAGCGGTTGCCCTGCGAGTACACCATATTGACCGGGGCTTCGAAGCCCTTGACCAGACGACGGTAGGAGTTAACCGTCGGGTTGGTAAACGCGAGGACCGCCGAGGCGTGCTTCAGCAGGCCGCCGATGTACCAGCGTGCCATGTCGGACAGTCCTGCGTAACCGCGCTCATCGTAGAACAGCGGCTCGCCCGCACTCCACAGCGACTGGTGGCAGTGCATGCCCGAGCCGTTGTCTCCGAAGACTGGCTTCGGCATGAACGTTGCCGATTTGCCCCACGCATCGGACACGTTCTTGACGATGTACTTGAACTTCTGCAGGTCATCAGCAGCATGCGTCATGGTGGTGAACTTGTAATTGATCTCTGCCTGGCCGGCGCTACCTACCTCGTGGTGGGACCGCTCAACCTCAAGGCCAGCGTTGTCCAGCTCGACACAGATCGCGTCACGGAGGTCGGCCTGCTTGTCGACGGGGGAGACAGGGAAGTAGCCGCCCTTGAACGGGGTCTTGTTGCCAAGGTTCCCGCCCGCTTCTTCGCGGCCGCTGTTCCAGGGTGCCTCAATTGAGTCGACCTTGTAGAAGCTGCCCTGCGGCAGGGACTCGTACTGCACGTTGTCAAAGATGTAGAACTCGGCTTCCGGCGCGAAGAACGCGGTATCGGCGATGCCGGTGGAGCTCAGGTACGCCTCGGCGCGTTCTGCCACACCCCGCGGGTCACGGTGGTAGGGATCGCCGGTCCGAGGATTCACAATCGAGAAGCTCAGCGCAAGCGTCTTCTCCATGCGGAAGGGATCAATGAACGCAGTAGTGACGTCCGGAATCAGCTGCATGTCCGACTCGGCAATTCCCTGGAAGCCGCGGATCGACGAACCGTCGAACAGCTGGCCGTTGACAAAGAAGTCTGCATCGACCGACTTTGCCGGAACGTTGAAGTGCTGCTGCACTCCGGGAAGATCGGTGAATCGGACGTCGACAAACTTCACGTCTTCGTCAGCGATGAACTTGAGGACTTCGTCCGCATTCTTGAACATCGTTTATGCTCCTAACGCATGTGGGGGGGTAACGACCGGGGGCAGATTAGAGGCCTTATGCGCCGCCGCCGCAATGGTTACAACTGTAGGAGTTTGCAGTTTCCCACTGGTGTCACGATTGTTTCCGGCACGTTACTTAATGGATGGTCGGGGACTGGAGGCTCTTTCAGCCTAGCGTGATTTAGCCCGGCGGGTCGGAGGGCGACGCGGGCGACGACGACGACGACGCGCAGTCGGCCCGGGCGAACGCGTTAAGATTGGATTGTGGTAGACAGAAACGACATCGGTTCATGGCTCGGCGGTACACCGGCTGATAGTTCCAACTACTGGCCGGGCCAGGGGATGGGCCGACCCAAGGATGGTCCGGCGGCGATCGCCCGGCCGGGGCGCCGAATCGTTGCCCTGCTGATCGATTGGGCTCTCGCGTCGCTGATGTCCTACGGATTCCTCGACTACAACAGCTTCGCCACGCTGGGCATCTTTGCCGTGATGCAGCTCCTACTGGTGGGCTTCTTCGGCTACAGCATCGGCCACCGAATGGCGGGAATGCAAGTACAGACCGTCGCAGGCCGTCCCGCCGGTTACGCAAAAGCGCTGGTCCGCACCCTTCTAATCTGCCTCGTGATTCCGGCAGTGATTGTCGACCGCGATCAACGTGGCGTCCACGACCGCGCCGTGAACACCGTCCTGGTCCGCATCTAACCAGAACCTGGCACCTCATCATGGGACAGCGCTGCGTCGTCGGCTGACCCGGATATTCGCTGACTGCACAATGACACTGACTGCACCATGAGAGACACCGAATGATCGAGATCCTGAACGCAACCGAACTGATCCGGGCCAAAGACACCGGCGCGCTGGTGGCCACCATCCTGCAGACGGTGAAGAGCCGCTGCACGATCGGCACCAACCTTCTGGACATCAACGCCTGGACGAAGACGATGATCACCGACGCCGGAGCGGAGTCCTGCTACGTCGACTACGCGCCCTCGTTTGGCCGCGGACCGTTTGGTCACTACATCTGCACGGCCGTCAACGATGCGGTGCTCCACGGGCTGCCCCATGACTATGCCCTGGCCGACGGCGACCTGCTCACGCTCGATCTCGCCGTCTCCAAGCGCGGCATCGCCGCTGACTCGGCCATCAGTTTCATCGTGGGGGATTCGGAGCCGACGGAGAGCGTGGAAATGATCCTCGCCACCGAACGCGCTCTCGCCTCAGCCATCGCCACGGCCGGCCCCGGAGTGAAAATCGGGGATATTTCCTATGCCATCGGCAGGGTTCTCACCGACGCGGGGTATCCGATCAATACCGAGTTCGGCGGTCACGGCATCGGATCGACCATGCACCAGGAACCACATGTCCCAAATATGGGGAGACCAGGCCGCGGCTATGTGCTCCGGCCCGGACTGCTTCTGGCGCTGGAGCCGTGGGTCATGGTGGACACCGCCAAGCTCGTCACGGACCCCGACGGCTGGACCCTCAGGAGCGCCACCGGTTGTCGGACGGCCCACAGTGAGCACACCATCGCCATCACCGACGACGGCGCCGAGATTCTCACTCTGCCGGGCTAGACGAATCTATCGAACCGGAAATACCTGCAGACATAAAAAAGCCGACCCTAGTCCGAAGGAAAAGCTCCCGGGACTAAAGCCGGCTTTCACGTTTTGCTTAGCGGCCGCGCATTGCCTTGCGGTCCGGGCGTGCCTTGAACGGGTCGATGCCCTTCGGGATCGGCAGCTTGGTTCCTAGGGCAGTAAGCCGCTTGTTCACGGCCTGGACTTCCTGCTTGGTGAGATTCTTCTTGAGCTTCTGGGCCTTCTTGGCCACTTGGGCCAGAGGAACCTGTCCTTCGCCGCGCCCGGCCTCAATAACGTGCACCTTCACGTTGGGGACGATTCTGGCCATCTTGCGGCGTTCGGCCTCAGCCAGCGGCTTGACCCGGGCCGACGGACCCTCGGTCACGAGGACGATACCTGGCCGGCCAATGGCGCGGAACACCGCGTCCTGCGAACGGGGGTTCATCGCGACTGGCTGGTCCTGAAGGATCCACCCGCGCCGCAGTACACTCAGCGCAGCGCCTGCCGCGCCTGCCTGGCCCTCGATCTGGGAGAACGCTGCCCGCTCGGCTCGCCGGGAGAGGATGAAGACCGCTGCAAGGAAGCCCAGTGGGATGGCGATGATCAGCATGGTGATCCAGTTTTGGATCAGGAATCCGATCACCAAGCCGACGGCGACAATCGACAGGAAGGCCAGCAGCATGATCCACACGACGTTGGGATCGTTCCGCCGGGTCATTTTGAAGACCTCGGAGATCTGCTTCATCCGCCCGGTTTTCTTCGGCCCCTTCTCTGGCTTTGGCTTTCGGGAGAAGAGGCGCCGCTTAGGGGTGGATGATCCGTCTGATTCAGTGCTGTTGGCCATAGTGACTCAATTCTACGTGATCCGGGATGTCGGGCGGACGTGCGGAAACCACCCTGGTCGGTCGATCAAGGCGGTCCCGAACCGACCGAAGGGTTAGCCGGTTGGTGCGAGGCTCGACGCTTCTTGGAGCGTCGAGCCGGAATCCTCGATGTGCGCCAGTGCGGGCGGCAACTCGAGGCCCTTCTTGCGCATGGCGCGCGCCCAGAGCCTGCCGGCACGGTAGGACGAACGCACCAGAGGTCCGCTCATGACGCCCAGAAAACCAATCTCCTCTGCCTCTTCCCGGAGTTCGACGAACTCCTGGGGCTTCACCCAACGGTCCACTGGGAGGTGGCGTTCGCTGGGTCGCAGGTACTGGTTGATGGTGATCAGGTCGCACCCGGCGTCGTGCAGGTCCCGCATGGCCTCGGAAATTTCCTGTCGGGTTTCGCCCATGCCGAGGATCAGGTTGGATTTGGTCACCATGCCGAGGTCCCGGCCCTGGGTGACGACATCGAGGGACCGTTCATAGCGGAAAGCGGGGCGGATGCGCTTGAAGATGCGCGGGACCGTCTCAACGTTGTGGGCGAAGACCTCCGGCGCAGCATCGCAGATGGCCTTGATGTGCTCTGGCTTACCCGAGAAGTCGGGGATCAGGATTTCGACGCCGGTGCCCGGGTTCATGCTGTGGATCTGGCGAATTGTCTCCGCGTATAGCCAGACGCCCTCATCGGCGAGGTCATCACGGGCGACGCCGGTCACCGTGGCATAGCGCAGATTCATTGACTGTACCGACTGCGCTACCTTAAACGGTTCGCTCCGGTCCAGCGGCTGGGGCTTGCCGGTATCAATCTGGCAGAAGTCACAGCGGCGGGTGCACTCGGAGCCGCCGATCAGGAAGGTAGCCTCCCGGTCTTCCCAGCACTCGAAAATATTGGGACAGCCAGCCTCCTCACAGACAGTGTGAAGGCCCTCCTTCTTCACCAGGTTCTTCATGGCCACGAATTCGGGGCCGATGTTCACCTTCGCTTTGATCCAGTCGGGTTTACGATCCACCGGGATCTCGGCGTTTCTCGCCTCGATGCGGAGAAGGCGGCGTCCTTCGGGGGCCAGGCTCACAGGTTATGCTCCTTCCGGCCGGATACCGGCTGGGTTGACTGTGTTTGCCGGGCGGACATCCTCTGCCGCCCCGGCAACCAGTGATGATTCATTCTTGCGCAGTTCTTCTTCAATCCGCGAAACGATGTCCGACGGCGTCACCGTGCGGCCCGTTTCAGCCGAGATGGTGGTCACCCCAGCATCAGAGATACCGCACGGCACAATCTGGGTGAAGGGCATCAGATCGTTGCTGCAGTTCACCGCGAATCCGTGCATAGTGACCCGCCGGTTGATGCGGATCCCGATGGCAGCAATCTTGCGGTCGGGTCCGCGTTCGTCGGCAGCGACCCAGACCCCCGACCTGCCGTCGATCCGGACCCCCGAGACCCCATAGTCCCGAAGGACGGCGATGATCACATCTTCGAGGATGGCCACGTACCCGGTGACCCGCGTCGGCTCGGGAAGGGCCAGGACGGGGTACCCCACCAGCTGGCCGGGTCCGTGCCAGGTGAGTTTCCCGCCACGATCAACCGGGACAACAGGCGTTCCGTCGAAGGGCCGTTCATGGTCTTCGGTTCGCCGCCCTGCCGTGTACACGGCCTCGTGTTCCAGCAGGAGGACGGTGCTGGGGGTAGTCCCTGCGACAACGCCGGCGTGCAGCTCGCGTTGCAGATCCCACCCGGCCCCATAGTCGACAAAATCCGGGTCCAGCCCAACCCGCGAGTACTGAAGTGTCATGGATCAAGGGTAGACCTGCGGGAGGTCATCGCTGACACCAACGGCGCCGTGCCCGCGGTCCTTGTGGATAACTTCTGCGGGATCTTTGGCGATCCGCTACAACTGGTGCATGGACAGCACACCTGCCGGCATCGGAGCCCAGCACGTCCCGGACCCTGCTCCGCCAGTGCTGCACGGCTATCATAATGAACGTCTGCTGGGGCGCGGGGGAAGCGCCAGCGTCTGGCTGATCCGGAACGCCGCGGGGGAAGCTTTCGCCCTGAAGGTCATCGACCCGGCCACCGACGTCCACATCGACCCGGCCACCGACGTCCACCTCGATGCGGACGCCCTCCGGCGGGAGGAACGGTTTCTTGCGCGGTTCCGCCACGACCACCTGCTCGCGGTGCACGATCTGGTGGCCACCGAGCAGGGCACGGCGCTGAGGATGGAGTACGCAGCGGGCGGATCCCTACTCCACCTCATCTCGGTACGGGGACCACTGCCGCCGGGGGAGGTGGTGACAGTGCTGACGCCCATGGCCCAGGTCCTCGCCTACCTGCACGATGAGGGAGCCGCACACGGCGACGTCTCTCCCGGCAACATTGTGTTCACTGAGCTGGGCAAGCCGCTGCTGGCGGACTTCGGGATTGGCCGCCTCCTCGGAGAGGGAGGCCGCTCCGCCGGCGGGACCCCCGGGTTTCACGAGGGTTCCCCCGATCCTGACCGCTTGAACACCGAAGCGGACATTTATGCGCTGGCAGCTGTCGGTTGGTTCGCTCTCACCGGCAGGGTCCCGGGACCAGCGATGCAGCGGCCGCCGCTTTCCCTGCTGGTGCCGGAGACGCCTGCCGAGCTTCTCGACCTCATCAACTGGGGCCTGGACGGTGACCCGGCGGCCCGGCCCGGAGCCCATGAGTTCGCGCGGGCGGTGCAGCGCACGGCCCAGGCCGAGCCGCTGGACCTGGTGGCGGCAGTCCACCCGGAGGTGCTGCCTAACCTCAGGACGCGCCGGTCCTATCCTGATGAAACAGCAACGAGGCCCGGACGACGTCGCCGGCGAGGTGCCCGACGCCTGGCCGATCCCCGACTTGGCCGGCGCCATTCCGCAACGCGGGAAGCCCGTCTGCGGACGATGGGGAACCGCGCTACGGGGAACCGTGCTGGTGCCGTCCGCTCCGTTAGCATCCGCGCTGTTGGTGTGGCAGGACTGGCAGCCGCTGTTCTCACCCTGATCGGACTGCTGATCTCCGGGGTGCTGGGCGTTGCGCCTGCGCTGCTCGGTGGAGGGGTGTACGCCGTCCTACCACCCTCGACAGCGGCCCCTCCCGGCTCCACACCTCCCGGCTCCACCCCGGCGCGGGAACTGCCTCCTGCGGCTGCTGTACCCACCGAGCTGGGCGGCCGCGCTGTCGACGGAGTGCCCGCCGAGGTCCTCGCGGGGACGGATCCGCGCGCCGTCCTGCCCTACCTGTCGAAGGTCAGGGAGCATGCCTACGAAACCGCCGATCCGGCACTGTTGCAGCTGGTCAACGTGAGGGGATCGACGGCGATGGCCGCCGATAGCCAGGCCGTTGCGGAGTTGGCAAGTCGGGGGCACATTCTGGCCGGGCTCACGATAGAACTCACGGACGTCGCGCCAGCCACCTCTCCGGGCCCCGCGGGCAACCCCGAAACCGGCTGGGGGGACGATGCCGCAGCTACCGCAGTCCTCATAGCGACAGCAACGACGTCGGGGTACACCGAGGTCGTTGCCGGTGGGACGCAGCCCGGCAACGTGGAGCAGACCCAGTCCTCCCCAGTCACCCAGCAACTCTTTTTCGTTCTGGAACAGGAGGATGGCAGGTGGCGGATTCGCGCGGTCCACGAACCCTAGGCGCCGGGTGCTAGGTGTCCCGGGATTCGCCCACCCATCTAGCCAGGTCGTCGAGGGACTCGTGACGGAACTCGAACCCGGCCCGCTTGAGCACCGTGGGGTCGAGCCGGGCGCTGGGCAGCAACAGTTCGCGGGCCAGCTGTCCCAGAACAGTGGTCAACACCCACTCGGGCACCCTGAGCCGGGTGGGGCGATTGAGCGCCGCGCCGAGGGCCACCGTCAGATCCGTCACCGTGGCGGGGGAGGGGGAGGAGATATTGACTGGGCCACTGACCTCGGCGTCGAGCAGGAAAGCCATCGCGCGGACCTGGTCATCAAGGGTCACCCATGGCCACCATTGGTCACCGGAACCCAGGGGCCCGCCAACGAAGAACTTCAGTGGCAGCAACAGTTTGGGCAGCGCGCCGCCGCTGGCGGACATCACCACGCCGGTGCGCATTAGGACCGTGCGCACCGACGACGGAGCGCGGAGCGCCTCAGCTTCCCACCGCCGGCAAATATCGGAGAGGAGGAGCTCACCGGATTCAGCGCTCTCCGGCAACACCTCTGATCCGCGGTCCCCGTAAAACCCTGACGCTGACTGGCTCAGGAACGTTGCCGGCGGTGCTGCCGCACGGCGCATGCTGTCCACCAGTGTCCGGGTCGCCGTCAGCCGGGATGAGTAGAGGGTCTCCTTGTATCCGCGGGTCCAGGGCGCCCCGGCAATTCCTGCCCCCGACAGGTTGACGACCGCGTCGGTGGCGTCCATGATCGCCGGATCCAGCCGACCGCTTGTCGGGTCCCACTGGATCTCATCAGGTCCCGACGGCGTGCGGCGGACCAGTCGCTTCACCTGATGCGTGCCCGGGTTGAGCTGCTTGACGAAGGCCTTGCCAATGGTTCCGGAGGCACCGGAGATCAGAATTCTCATACCCCTATCCCACCACTCGGACGGGCCGGATGGGAACAACTTACTCCCGTGGCGCTGCAACGTTTGGCCGCGGCTGCCCTGCGCCGCCGCCGGGTGGGTCTGTGGCTATGATCGACTGATGGGTTCCTCACACTACTTACGCTTTCCGCATGTCCACGGTGACCTGCTCACTTTCGTAGCCGAAAACGATGTCTGGGTTGCGCCAGTATCCGGGGGACGCGCGTGGCGGATCTCGGCCATGCAGTTGCCTGCACGTGGCCCCCGGTTCTCACCTGATGGGTCGACCATCGCCTGGGCCGTCACCCAGGCAGGTGCGCCGGAAGTGGTGGCTGCCGACACCGAGGGCGGGAACTTCCGCCGCCTGACCTACTGGGGGCACCAAAGCACTAAGGTCCGCGGATTTACCGCCGACGGCGAGGTGATAGCCACCAGCGCCTTCCGGCATGAGGACCCCCGCCACGCCTGGGGCTACCGGGTTCCGCTGGATGGCTCAGCCCAGACGGCTTTCCCCTACGGCCCGCTCGATGCGATCGTGCACGGCCCGGCGGTCGGCGACGAGCGGCCCCTCGTCATCTCCAGCGTGCTCACCCGCGAGCCCGCCTGGTGGAAGCGATACCGGGGCGGCACGGCCGGGAAGCTGTGGATGGACGCCGACGGGTCGGGGGACTTCACCCGTTTCCTCCCAGAGCTCGACGGTAACCTTGCCGACCCCATGTGGATCAACAACCGTCTCGCCTTCCTGTCCGACCACGAAGGTTACGGAAATCTGTACTCGGTGACGCCACAGGGCGGGGACCTGCAGCGCCACACCGACCACGAGGACTTCTACGTACGGCACGCCACCTCTGATGGCACCCGAATCGTGTACGAATCCGCCGGATCCCTTTGGCTCATGACCTCGCACGACGCCGAGCCGGTCAAGGTGGACATCTCACTCGGGTCAGCTTCGACCGGACGCCGTCCCCAGCCCCTGAATGTGGTTAGGCACCTCACCGCGGTCACCCCGGTAGCGTCCGGTGTAGCCAGCGTCGTGGAGAGCCATGGCACCCTGCACTGGCTGACCCACCGGGATGGACCGTCGAGGGTGGTGGAGGCCACCGCTGGAGTCCGCGCCCGGCTCGGGCGGCCTCTCGGCGTTGACCGCGTGGCTTACATCGCCGACCGTGATGGAGAGGAGGCTCTGTTCATCAGCAACGTCTTTGAGCCGCGTGTCCACCCCGGCCCGGTCGGGGGGAGCCAGCCCGGTGGCGTCCGGGCGGCGGCCCGCGGTCCGGGCTCGCCAATCCATGGGGAGCCCGTCCTGCCGGCGCCCGTTCCCGCGGTCAGTACGCCCGACGACCCGGCCCAGCCGGTCCCCGACGCCCACCTGGGTTCCGGCCCGGACTCATCCCGTGAGGGTGAGCGGCAAAGCGCGCCAGCCGAAGACATCGTGGTGGCCCAGGACAGCGCGGTCGGCGCCGGAGTCTCCCGCTGGGCGTTCGACGGACCCTTCAGGACCAGCAACCTCACCACCAGCCCAGACGGGACGCGCGTGGCAGTCGCTGGCGAGAAGGGAGAGATCCTGGTACTGGAGGTGGCCACCGGCGCACTGTTCACCCTTGCCTCCACCCACCACGGTGCGGTCGACGATTTAGCCTTCTCACCGGATTCCCGGTGGCTGACCTGGGCAGAACCGGTGACGGGTGAGGGTGCGCGGACCCGCGTCCGGATGGCCCAGGCAGAGTCCGGCGCCGAGGTCCTCGATGTGACTGACGGACGGTTCCGCGACCATTCACCGGTGTTCACCCGGGATGGCCGCTTCCTGGCGTTTCTGTCGGACCGAAGCTTCGATCCGGTCTATGACACCCACCGTTTTGACCTCAGTTTCCCTGTCTCCACCAAGCCGTACCTGGTGGCCCTTGCCGCTGACACACCGTCGCCGTTCGGTCCGTCAGTACACCCGGCCGGCTCGGCCTCGCCCTCCACGACCTCCACGTCCTCCGCGGACGCTGACGAGACCAACCAGCCAGTCGTCGTCGACCCGGACCGTCTCGCCGAACGGATCATCGCCGTTCCCGTGCCGCAGGGCGGATACGAAGGACTGCGCGCCGTCGACGGCGCGCTGCTGTGGACAGCAATGGACCGTGTCGGCGTGACCGGCGACGGTCGGGCCACGACCACAGCCAAGGACCCGGCGAAGAGGCTGGAACGCTTTGACCTCGCCAAGCGTGACACGGAGACGCTGGTGGCGGAGGTGGACAGCTTTGAGGTGAGCGGCGACGGAGCGAAAGCAGTCTTGATCCACGCTGGAAAGGTGACAGCCGTGCCCACCAGGGGCAAGGTGGACAAGGAATCACCGGACTTCGTTGAGGTTGATCTGGGTCGGATCCGCGTGCTGCTTGACCCAGTCAGCGTGTGGCGGCAGGCCTTTGACGAAACCTGGCGGCTGCAGCGCGACTTTTTCTGGGCCGAAGACATGGGCGGCCTCGACTGGCCGGCCATCCGCGACCGGTACCGGCCCCTGGTGGAGCGGCTCGGGTCGCACGATGACCTGGTGGATGTGCTCTGGGAGGTGCAGGGGGAGCTGGGGACCTCCCACGCGTATGTGACGCCCATGCTCTTCGGCGAACCGGGGACCGGTGCCCAGGGTTTCCTGGGTGCGGAGCTGGCCCCATCGGCCGACGGCTGGGTAGTGAAGCGGATCTTCGCCGGTGAGTCCTCGGACCCGCAGGCAGTCTCCCCGCTGACCGCGCCGGGCGTGGCGGTAGCCGTTGGCGACATCATTGCCGCTGTGGACGGGGTGCCGGTGCCGTTGGCTCACGGTCCGGCGGTCCTGCTCACCGGTGCCGCCGGGAAGACCGTCGAACTGACGGTGGTCCGGCCGGCCGGGGATGACACGGATGACGGCGGATCGTCGGTCAGGCGGGTCGCCGTGGTGCCGCTGCGCAGCGAGGAACGCCTGCGGTACCAGAACTGGGTCAACGCCAACCGGGCGATCGTTCATCAAGCGTCAGGGGGGACCTTCGGGTACCTGCACGTGCCGGACATGGTGGCGCGCGGCTGGGCCCAGCTGCACCGCGATCTGGACCGGGAAACCGCCCGCGACGGGCTCGTCGTCGATGTCCGCCGCAACCGCGGCGGCCACACCTCGCAGCTCGTCGCGGAGCTCATCGGCCGGAAAGTCACCGCCTGGTCCTTTCCCCGCGGTGAGCAGCCCGGCACCTACCCGGCCCATGCTCCCCGCGGACCAGTGGTCATCCTGACCGACGAGTTCGCCGGATCCGACGGCGACATCATCACCCAGGTCGCCAAACTCAGGGGGATCGGCCCGGTCATTGGGACGCGCACCTGGGGCGGCGTCATCGGGATCGACGGCAGGTTCTCGCTCGCCGACGGTACGGCGGTAACCCAGCCGCGGTACGCGTTCTGGATGACGGGCGGCGTCGAATGGGGTGTGGAGAACTATGGGGTGGATCCTGACATTGAGGTACCGTTCCCGCCGCACGCCTACGCCGCAGGGGAGGACCCCCAGCTCGAACAGGGCGTCGCTATCCTGCGCGAAATGATCGCCGAGCTGCCCACCGATGTGCCACCGGAGCGCGCGAATCACCCCCGGCTCAATCCGGGCCCCCTGCCTGCACGACCCGCCAGGGCCTAGAGCCACAGGGCAGGTCAATGCGTTCCACACGACAAAGGCGGCCATTCGGTGAGAACCGAATGGCCGCCTTTTTCGTGCTTCCGAGCGTTACGCCTGCAGGGTTGCCTCAAGAGAGATGCTCTTGACGCCGGCCAGCGCCTGGGAGACAGGGCAGCCGACCTTGGCGGACTCGGCGATGCGCTGGAAGTCGGCTTCCTCGATGCCAGGAATCACAGCCTTGAGGATCAGCCGGATGGCGGTGATTCCTTCACCGGGCACGAAATCGACCTCGGCTTTGGTCTCGATCCGGTCGGCGGTCTTGCCTTCCTCGCTGAGCGCCAGGCTGAATGCCATGGAGAAGCAGGAGGAGTG
The DNA here is from genome assembly GCF_054510815.1 of Arthrobacter glycogeni. Classification (NCBI taxonomy): domain Bacteria; kingdom Bacillati; phylum Actinomycetota; class Actinomycetes; order Micrococcales; family Micrococcaceae; genus Arthrobacter; species Arthrobacter glycogeni. Next base: position 68,036 of record NZ_JBTNDV010000014.1, on the reverse strand, counting down.
GGCGGCGGCGATCAGCTCTTCAGGGCTGGTCTTGCCTCCCGCCTCTTCCGAGCGGGCTTTCCAGGTGACGTCATAGGTACCCAGGCCGGACGAGTCGAGACTGACCTGTCCGGTTCCGGACTGCAGGTTGCCGCTCCAGACGGTGTGGGCATTACGAACTGTAGCCATAACTGATTCTCCTTTGTGGGTGATTGCTGACCTCGGCGTTGGTGTTGGTCACAGACCGAGATCCGATTCGAACGCTCCGGCTTCGAGGCGCGCCTTCAGCGACTGCAGGAAGCGGCCGGCGTCGGCGCCGTCCACCAGACGGTGGTCGTAGCTCAGGCTGAGGTACATCATCGAGCGGATCGCAATGGTGTCTTCACCGTTGGCGGTCACCACGACAGGGCGCTTCACAATCGCACCGGTGCCCAGGATGCCGACTTGGGGCTGGTTGATGATCGGGGTGTCGAACAAGGCGCCTACCGAGCCGATGTTCGTGATGGTAAAGGTACCGCCGGACAGCTCGTCCGGTCCGATCTTGCCGCTGCGGGTCCGGGATCCGACGTCGGCGATTTTCTTGGCCAGACCAGCCAGGTTCAGATTCCCGGCGTCGCTGATCACCGGAACCAGGAGGCCTTTTTCGGTGTCTACAGCGATCGCAAGGTGCTCGGCGTCGTGGTAGGTGATTTCCTTGGCCTCCTCATCGAACGAGGCGTTCAGCTTGGGGTGCTGCTTGAGCGCCTCGGTCACTGCCTTGGAAATGAAGGGCAGGAACGTGAGCTTGGCGCCGTTCTGGGCCTGGAAGTTGTCCTTGGCGGAGGTGCGCAGGCGAGCCACCTTGCTCATGTCCACTTCGATGACCTGGGTCAGCTGGGCTGAGATTTCCAGTGACTCGCGCATGCGACGGGCGATGGTCTGCCGGATACGTGGGGCCTTCTCGACAGTTCCGCGAAGCTTGGCTGCCTCAGCGGATGGCTCTGCCGGTGCTGCGGACGCTGCGGGTGCTGGAGCTGGCTCGGCTGTCTTCTTCGCAGCCTCGGCGGCTTCGAGAACATCCTGCTTGCGGATCCGCCCACCAACGCCGGTGCCCTTGACTGACTGCAGATCGACGCCCTGGTCTTTCGCGAGACGACGGACCAGGGGAGTGACATAGGCCGCGTCTGAGCCGCCTGACTTGTCCTCGGCTGGCTTCTGCTCGGCTGGTTTCTCCTCAGCCTTTGGGGTGGCGGGCTTGGCTTCTTCCTTGGGAGCCGGCGTTTCGTCCTTCGCCGGGGGCTCATCGGTGTTGGCCGGCTTGGCGACCGGCTCTTCGCGTTCCTCTGATGGAGCAGCGGCTACTGGCTCCGCGCCGCCTTCAGCCTTTGCCGGAGCCGAGCCGCCGGATCCGATGACTGCCAGAACGGCGCCAACCTCGGCGGTCTCGTCCTCGGCCACGAGGATCTCCAGCAACTTCCCGGCAACCGGGGAGGGGATCTCGGTATCAACCTTGTCGGTGGACACCTCCAGCAGCGGCTCGTCCACCTCGACGTCATCGCCGACGGCCTTCAACCAGCGGGTAACGGTGCCTTCGGTGACGCTCTCGCCCAGGGCGGGAAGCGTGACCTCGGTGCTGTCGCCGCCCGCCGATTCGTCAGAGGACTCGTCCGTGGCGGGCTCGGGCGCCTTCTCCTCGGGCTCAGCCTCGGCGGAGGGTTCTTCAGCGGCCGGTTCCTCGGTCTCTGCTGCCTTCTCGTCGGAGGCGTCCCCTGAAGAGTCTGAATCGCCGGAGCCGTCGCCGATGCGCACAAGCGGCGCCCCTACTTCTGCGGTCTCGTCCTCGGCAACCAGGATTTCTTCGATGACCCCGGCGATTGGCGAGGGGATTTCCGTGTCGACTTTGTCGGTGGACACCTCGAGCAGGGGCTCGTCAACCTCCACGCGGTCGCCAACCGCTTTCAGCCAGCGCGTGACGGTGCCTTCGGTAACGCTTTCGCCGAGGGCGGGTAAGTTGACGGATTCAGACATAGTGTCCCCGTTTCTCCTAATTAGTTCTTGCCTCACGGTGCCGAATCCCTGGGATCCGGCACCGTGAGGCCGAGGTTGCGAGTAATGCTGGTGGAACGCTTAGAAGCGAGCTTAGTGCACGATGTGTAGCTGCTCCGGGGAGCGGTGGGGCGTGCCGGACTATCCGTGCAGTGCCTTGCCCGCCAGAGCGAGGTGGGCTTCGCCCAGTGCTTCGTTCTGGGTGGGGTGGGCGTGAACCAGCTGTGCGACGTCTTCCGGGTAGGCCTCCCAGTTCACGATCAGTTGCGCTTCACCGATCTGCTCGCCCATGCGGGTGCCGATCATGTGGACACCGATCACCGGGCCGTCCTTCTCACTGACGAGCTTGACGAGGCCGCCCGACCCCAGGATGGAGGTCTTGCCGTTTCCGGCGAGGTTGTACTCCTGGGTGAGGACCTTGTCGTCACCCAGCTTCTCCCTGGCGGCCTTCTCGGTGAGACCGACCGAAGCGATTTCCGGTTCGCTGTAGGTGACCTTGGGGATGTTGACGTCCTCGACGATGACCGGCTTCAGGCCGGCAATCTCCTCGGCAACGAAAATGCCCTGCTGGAACCCGCGGTGCGCAAGCTGGAGGCCAGGAACGATGTCACCGACGGCGTAGACGTTCCCGACGCCGGTGTGCAGACGCTCGTCGGTGATGACGAAGCCGCGATCGATGGTGACGCCGGCCTCTTCGTATCCGAGTCCGTCGGTGACAGGCCCACGGCCGACGGCGACGAGCAACAGATCAGCTTCAAAGGTTTTGCCATCGACGAGGGTGACGACGACGCCGTCGTCGTTCTGCTCGACCTTCTCAAAGAAGGTGCCGGTGGTGAAGTTGATGCCACGCTTCTTGAAGGCACGCTCGAACGCCTTGATGATGGTGGCGTCCTCGTTGGGAACGAGCGAGGGGAGGCCTTCGATGATGGTGACGTCGACGCCGAAGGACTTCCAGACCGAGGCGAATTCGCAGCCGATCACACCGCCGCCCAGCACAATGGCCTTCTTGGGGAGGGTGTCCATTTTCAGCGCGTGGTCCGAGGTGATGACTTTGCCGCCGATTTCCAGCCCGGGGAGGGTCCGAGAGTAGGAGCCGGTCGCCAGGATGATGTTCTTGCCGGTGTAGGACGTGCCATCGACATCAACGGTGTTGGTGGAGGTGAGCTTGCCAGCACCCTCGATCACGGTGATGCCTTTGGACTTGATCAGGCCCTGCAGCCCCTTGTACTTTCCGGCGATGATTCCGTCTTTGTAGGCGTTGACGGCGGGCATGTCGATCGACTCGAAGGTCGCGTTGATCCCGTACTTCCCGGCGGAGCGTGCAGTGTCAGCGACCTCGGCCGAGTGCAGCAGGGCTTTGGTGGGAATACACCCGTTGTGCAGGCAGGTGCCTCCGAGCTTGCCCTTCTCGATGAGTCCCACTGTGAATCCCAGCTGGACGGCTCGGAGTGCAGCGGCATAGCCACCGCTGCCCCCGCCCAGGATCAGGATGTCGAATTCTTGCGCAGCTGCCGTATCGGCCACTTGAACGCTCCCTCGCGTAATCTGTGACGGGCTGATGCGCCCGTCGGTTGATGATTTTGGCGGAATGCTTGGTGTGATCAGGATTCACCCTAGCCGCAGATCCGGCCAGCATCCACTCGGTGTGAGACGATCCATCCCCGGATGTGGGCAGTCTCACCCCGTTCATTGAGGTAAGACTGCCCAGTAGGCTTACCTAACTGTGACAGCCAGATCCTCGGCGTAGGCCAGCAGGGTGCGGACACCGACGCCGGTGGCCTCCTTCGGCGTGTAGCCGTGGGCGGCACCTTCGTTGAACGCCGGTCCGGCGATGTCCAGGTGGGCCCAGGGAATTTTGCGACCGTTTACTTCGCCCACGAACTCGCGGAGGAAGACGGCTGCAGTCATCATGCCGCCGAACTTTTCGCCGATGTTGGCGATGTCAGCGACCTGCGAGTCGAGGCTGGGGCGCAGCTCCTCGGGGAGAGGCATCGGCCAGAACAGTTCGCCTGAGCGGTCAGCGGCGCCCTTGACGGCGTCGACGACGTCGTCGTCGCCCATGACCCCCGACACCCGGCGCCCGAGGGCAATCATTTGGGCACCGGTGAGCGTCGCGATATCGATGAGCGCGTCCGGTGCTTCTTCGCTGGCTGCGGCCAGTGCATCAGCCATGACCAGTCGGCCTTCGGCGTCGGTGTTGAGCACTTCGACGGTGCGGCCGCCGTAGGTGGTCATGACATCCGAGGGGCGCTGGGCGGTTCCGGACGGCATGTTCTCCGCGAGGCACAGCCAGCCGGTCACCTTGATGGGCAGGCCCAGTTCGGCGATGGCGAGGACAGTGTTCAGAACGACGGCGGCTCCGGCCATGTCGAGCTTCATGGTCTGCATTCCCGCAGCGGGCTTCAGCGATAGTCCGCCGGAATCGAAGGTAATCCCCTTACCGACCAGGGCGAGGCTCTTCTTGGCCGAGCCGGGGGAGTATTCAACCTTGACCAGACGCGGCGGGCGGGACGAGCCCTTGCCGACGCCCAGGATTCCGCCGTACCCGTCCTTTTCCAGCCGCGCTTCATCGAGCACGGTGACCTTGACAGGCAGCCCTTTGGCGAGATCCTTGGCGGCCTGCGCGAAGGACTCCGGGTAGAGGTGGCTCGGTGGTTGGTTGACCAGCGTCCGGGTGACATTGACTCCCTGGCCCAGGACGCTGGCACGGCGCAGCGCTGTTTTCAGTTGGCGGTCCTGCGCGGCCGGGGTCACGATGGTGACGCTGTTGACGGGCTGCTTTGCTGGCACGCCGTCTGACGCGGCGCGGACCGACCGGTGCTCGGAGTAGGAGTAAGCCCCCATCACTGCACCTTCGGCAACTGCCGCGGCGGCAGCCACCGTGGCCGCGGGCAACGCGATCGTTACTGAGTCGAGACCCATGAGCTGGCGGATAGCGGCGCCTGCGGCCCGGCGAAGCGTCTCCTCGGTGAGGGTTCCGTCTGTGGGAAGCCGGCCAACGCCGGTCAGTACGAGAATGTCGGCTGTGGTGCCCTCCAGACCCGGCAGCCGGCGCACTTCGTCAGCGCTTCCGGTGATTCCGAGCATGGGCAGGGAGTCGGCGAGTGCCGCCGAGTCCTTCGCCGAGAGCGGCGAGTCGAGCAGGACGGGCCCGCCGGATTGTTGGCCGACGCCGATCACCAGGGCGTCGCCGGCGGTCTTCCTGGAGTCCTTGGTGACAGCTGTCAGCTTGACTTCGCTGGCTTTATTCACTGGGTATGTTCCTCACTTCCATGTGCTGGACAGATTGGTGGTTGGGCGCTCAATGACGCGCCGATCCAGTATCGATCGTAGTCTGTTGGGGAACCTATGGCCGGGCGGAATGAATGTGTGCCCCCCTGGCGTTGGACTAGGTATCCACTAAAAGCCACGAACCTGTTAGGAGGGGAGATGCTCAATCCAGAGACTCTATTCAACGCAAACATTGACCTGATCGACGATCAGCAACTGCGGGGGCTCCCTCTTCTTGCCGGGTTCACCGGGTTTGTCGATGCCGGACACGTGGTGTCCCAGGTAATCGAGGAAATGCTCACCACCCTGGACCACGAGCTGGTGGCGGTGTTCGACGCCGACCAGTTGATCGACTACCGCAGCCGGCGGCCGAGGGTCACCTTCGCCGAGGATCACCTCGCCGATTACCACCCGCCGCGGCTCGAATTGCACCGGGTGCATGACGGGATGGGCGTGCCTTTTCTCCTGCTGGCCGGCTTCGAGCCTGACCTGCAATGGGAGCGGTTTATCAGCGCCGTGACGGGCCTCATTGACCGCCTCCAGGTGCCGCTGGTGTCCTGGATCAATTCGATTCCCATGCCGGTGCCGCATACGAGACCGCTCGGGGTCACCGTCCACGGTAACCGGTCGGACCTGATCGAAGGCATGAACACCTGGCGCCCGACCGCTGAACTTCAGGCTTCGGTGGGCCACCTCCTTGAGTTGCGCCTGATCGAATCGGGACACGACGTCGTCGGCTATGTGGTTCATGTTCCTCACTACCTTGCCGAGGCCGAGTACCCCCCGGCGGCTGTCACCGCGCTGGAGTACCTGGGCGCATCGGCGTCCCTCGTCCTTCCGACTGACCGGTTGCGTGAGGCGGGCCGGGACGTGGAGCGGCAGATTGCCCGCCAGGTTGACGGCTCTGCCGAAGTCAGGGGGGTAGTCTCCACCCTGGAGGAGCGCTTCGATGAGCGCGCAGGGTCGGCTGAGCGGCGCTCTCTATTGGTCAAAGACAACAGCGAGCTGGCTGACGCTGACGAGATTGGTGCAGCAGTGGAGGCATATCTCGCGAGCCCCCAGGCCGCCGACGAGTCGGTGCAGCTGTTGGAAGAGGATCGCAGGGCCGGCGATGCCGCTGACCCGGATGGTGGCGGGAACACCGGACGGTAGGGAATGCCTCCGGTCTCGACCCGTCCTCCACAGCAGTTGATTCGGGGTGGTTGCACACATAGCCCTGGCTACTACGTTGGACGAGTTGTGCGGCGGCCATGCTCGATGTATGACTTCCATCACCACACCCCCTGAACAGCCCTATCAGGTGACCTCGGCGGCGGACATTCTCAGCTATGTCCTTCACACTCTGGGGTTCCAGCCAGCCGAAAGCCTGGTTTTGCTGACCATGTGCGGGAAGCGGGTCGGCGCAACGCTACGGGTTGACCTACCGGATGAGGACGTCGACCCGGGCGACTATGCCGCAGGGGTCTGTTCCATCCTCGCTTCGGACACCTCGGCGGACGGCGCCTTGCTGGTCCTCTACACGACCGATTCGTGGGTTCTGCCCTCGGGCCCACCCCGGCAGGAGCTGGTGCGCTGCCTGAAAAGATCTTTGCACGCGTCGGGACTGCAATTGCGTGACGGGTGGCTGGTCTCCGACACCATTTGGCGCGACTATTTTTGTAACGACCAGGGTTGCTGCCCGTGGCCGGGTCACCCGTTGGACAGCGTGACCGACAGCCCCCTGAACACCGAGTTGGTCTTTCGCGGCAGCAGTGTTGCCCGGTCACTGAGCGCTGCGGTGCAAGGCGACACCCCGCAACCGTGGGCTGACCCGAGTGAGATTGCCCGCCGGTGTCAGAACCAGCAGGATCGATTGGGTCGGCGCTGGACAACTGCACCTCAATTCGCTGCAACCCTTGCCTTATGGGATGTTTTACTGGCGTCCCCAGCTGACCCAGCGCCACTCGACGATCACGACATTACCGCTCACCTCCTGGCTTCGCTCGTTTCCCGTTCGCTCCGCGACGCAGTGCTGGTTTTGGCAGCGCTCGGCAGGGAAACCGCAGTGAGCGGTGCAGCAGGAAATGGAGTGCAGCGTCCGGGCGGGGGTGCTCCTGATCTGCCTCCGGTTGCCTGGGCGTTGCTGGACCTCGAGCCCGGCGATGGGATGCCCACGACCCGAGGCGCCGCAGGCCGGCGGTACACGCGCGAGTTCTGCGACGTGTTGATCGGTCAGCACCGGGGTCAGCTGCTGTGGGATCGGGTTGACGTGGCGCATCATCTGTTCAGCCGGCTGTCGGCTGTGGCGACGGGTGAACCGCGGGTTGCCCTACTCACTATGCTCGGCTGGATTGAGTGGGCCCGGGGGCGGGGGTCCAGGGCCCACGTCTATCTGCAGGAGGCATTGAAAGAAATGCCCGGCTACTCCCTGGCCGGGCTGCTTGAACAGGTGGTGGCCCGCGGCATGCTCGCGGAGTGGACCCGGGACAAGGAACTGGCTTGGCGTAATGGCGCACCGCACGCCGCGTGAGCAGCAGCGAAGCGGTAGATCCAGGGGGGCAGGTGATTTATAGAAGCCCATGAATCGTGCGACAATGGGAATAGAGACCCGGTCGGGTTCGTGTGTCAAGTGGTGTTCTGCAATGTCAACCAACCAACCTTTACGGGATGGTGTGGGAATAGTGCAGGGAGTGGGACTGTTCCTCTTCAGTGAGGAAAGCCCCGTTTAGCCACTTGAATCCACTCACGGACTTGACAGGGTCATAGTGGTGTTGCCCCCTTGGCAACATCACAGACGCCGTATGAAAGGTTCTCTGTGTCGGCCAAGAAGACAACTGCACCGGATGTAACAGAACCCGGGGCAACGACCACCAAACGCCGGGCCGCCCCCAAGAAGGCGGCACCGAAGACCGCTGCCGTCAAGCCGCTGTCAGCGCGGGCCGCCAAGGCCGCTGCAGCCCAGAACGCCGCAGCCGTTGAGGTTGAAGATGACAGCCCCGAGCTCGACGCTGCGGGAAACCCCATCGAGCCAGCTGAAACCACAGAGCGTGCCGCCGCCGAGGCCGAAACCAAGGCCGGTTCAGGCTTCGTCTACTCGGACGCCGACGACGACGACGCCCCCGCGCAGCAGGTCATCTCAGCTGGGGCGACCGCCGATCCCGTTAAGGACTACCTGAAGCAGATCGGGAAGGTAGCGCTTCTGAACGCGGAGCAGGAAGTCGATCTTGCCTTGCGGATCGAAGCTGGCTTGTTTGCCGAGGAAAAGCTGGCGGCCGACAAGGATGCGGCGAAGCCGATGGATCCGAAGCTGCGCCGTGAGCTGGAATGGGTCATTCACGATGGCAAGCGTGCGAAGAATCACCTGCTGGAAGCCAACCTGCGCCTGGTGGTGTCACTGGCCAAGCGGTACACCGGCCGGGGGATGCTGTTCCTCGACCTCATTCAGGAAGGCAACCTGGGTCTGATCCGTGCGGTCGAGAAGTTCGACTACACCAAGGGCTTCAAGTTCTCCACCTACGCCACCTGGTGGATCCGTCAGGCGATTACCCGCGCCATGGCCGACCAGGCACGGACCATCCGTATTCCGGTCCATATGGTTGAGGTCATCAACAAGCTGGCGCGTGTCCAGCGCCAGATGCTGCAGGACCTCGGCCGCGAGCCGACCCCTGAGGAGCTCGCCCTTGAGCTGGACATGACGCCCGAGAAGGTTGTCGAAGTCCAGAAGTACGGCCGCGAGCCGATTTCGTTGCACACCCCGCTGGGTGAAGACGGGGATTCCGAGTTCGGCGACCTCATTGAGGACTCCGAGGCCGTCGTCCCCGCGGACGCCGTCAGCTTCACCCTGCTGCAGGAACAGCTGCATTCGGTGCTCGACACCTTATCGGAACGCGAAGCGGGAGTCGTCGCGATGCGCTTCGGACTGACCGACGGTCAGCCGAAGACGTTAGACGAAATCGGCAAGGTCTACGGCGTGACCCGCGAGCGGATCCGCCAGATCGAATCGAAGACGATGTCCAAGCTGCGCCACCCCTCCAGGTCACAGGTGCTGCGCGACTACCTGGACTAGGAAAATCTTGTCAGCCGGTAACCGGCCTCAACCAAGAAAGGACCCCCACACCTCAGGTGTGGGGGTCCTTTCTTGGTTTCGGGTCGCTCTACGAGCCCGGGTTATGCGCTTAGTCTTCGCTTACCGGTCCGGGTGCTGCATTCAGACGGTTGGTCTCATCCTGCCACTCGGACGTTAGCGGCCTCAGATTCGACTCGACGGAACGCGCGTGGTGGCCACAGAAGAGCAGCTCACCACCGGAGGACTGAAGAACTGCGCGCACATAGGCCTGGGCTCCGCAGCGGTCACAGCGGTCCAGCGCGGTCATTTCGCGGGTTGCTACTGCTGTTGTCATGATTGCCTCCTTGGTGGTTCCTGTAGTTCATATAACCACTATTCGTTGCCGATCTATTGCAAGCTGGGTGATCTTTCGCTGAGCGCGTAGCATCGCCCGGCGGCGTCACACTTTTGGTGGCCGGGTACCCGGCCCGCCTACGCGGAACCGCGGGGCAGGGGGAATATGCTGGAATAATGCGTCCGGGGGTCCCCGGCGTGGCGCCCGATTTCCGGTTTCGCCAAGAACCTGTAGCACCGGCAAAGGAGTCTTACCCAACGTGGCGCCACCCAGCACTGAATACAACGCCCGGCACCTCTCGGTCCTGGAAGGCCTCGAAGCCGTCCGCAAGCGTCCGGGCATGTATATCGGTTCGACTGACTCCCGCGGGTTGATGCACTGCCTGTGGGAAATCATCGACAATTCGGTGGATGAAGCCCTCGCCGGTCACGGCCAAAGTATCAAGGTCATCCTGCACCCCGACGGGTCGGTTGAAATTCACGACGACGGGCGAGGCATCCCCGTCGACTCCGAACCGAAGACGGGACTGAGCGGTGTCGAGGTGGTCTTCACCAAGCTGCATGCCGGCGGAAAGTTCGGCGGCGGGTCCTACACCGCCTCGGGTGGTCTGCACGGTGTCGGGGCCAGCGTGGTGAACGCCCTGTCCTCCCGCCTCGATGTCCAGGTCGACCGCGGCAGCAAAACCTACCAGATGTCCTTCAGGCGCGGCGAGCCCGGCCGCTTCCTCGACGCGAGGACCCCCTCACCGACCTCCAAGTTCGAACCGTTCCTGGAGAGCTCACGGCTTGAAGTGGTGGGTACCACCAAGCGCGGCGTGACCGGGACCCGGATCCGGTATTGGGCCGACCGCCAGATCTTCACCCCCGACGCGAAATTCTCCTACGAAGAGCTCCAGGCGCGCGCACGGCAAACCTCCTTCCTGGTCCCCGGACTGCGGATCACTTTGCGCGACGAACGTCGACTGGCCGGCACCGCAGCCGAGGCCGGACCGTTGGAGGAGCTTTTCCAGCACGACGGCGGGATCTCCGAATTCACCACCTTCCTCGCCGCGGACAGCGCGGTCACCGACGTCTGGCGCCTGCACGGCTCCGGACGGTTCAAGGAATCGGTCCCAGTAATCGGCGAGAACGGGCACAGCGAGATCGCCGAGGTGGAACGCGACTGCGAGGTGGACATCGCCCTGCGCTGGGGGATCGGCTACGACACCACGGTGAAGAGCTTCGTGAACATCATTGCCACCCCCAAGGGCGGTACCCATCAAAGCGGCTTCGAACAGTCTCTTCTGAAGTCCTTCCGCAAGGTGATCGAGGCGAACTCCCGGAAACTGAAGGCGGGAAGCGACAAGATCGAGAAGGACGACGTGTTCGCTGGCCTCACCGCGGTCCTGACGGTGCGGCTCGCCGAACCGCAGTTCGAGGGCCAGACCAAGGAAATCCTCGGCACCTCAGCGGTGCGGGCCATCGTGGCCAAGGTGGTGGAGAAGGAAATTCTCGCGAAGCTGAACTCGACGGCGCGGGGAGACAAAGCGCAAAGTGCCCTGCTGCTCGAGAAGGTAGTTGCCGAAATGAAGTCGCGAATTTCGGCTCGGGTGCATAAGGAGACCCAGCGCCGCAAGAACGCCCTGGAGACCTCGTCAATGCCGTCCAAGCTGGCCGACTGCCGGATTGACGACGTCGAGCGCTCCGAGCTGTTCATCGTTGAGGGTGACAGCGCGCTCGGCACCGCCAAACTTGCCCGCTCCTCCGACTATCAGGCGTTACTGCCTATCCGCGGGAAAATCCTCAACGTGCAGAAGGCATCGGTGGGCGATATGCTCGCCAACGTCGAGTGCGGCGCATTGATCCAGGTGGTGGGTGCCGGCTCCGGCCGCAGCTTTCAACTGGACGCGGCCCGCTACGGGAAGGTAATCCTGATGACCGACGCCGACGTCGACGGCGCCCACATCCGCACCCTCCTCCTCACCCTGTTTTTCCGGTACATGCGCCCGCTGGTGGACGCCGGCCGAGTGTACGCCGCTGTGCCGCCGCTGCACCGGGTGGAAGTGGTCAATCACGGGTCGAAAGCCAACGACACCATCTACACCTACTCTGAACAGGAACTGACCCGGCTGCTCGCCGAGCTGGAAAAGCAGGGCAAGCACTACAAGGAACCCATCCAGCGGTACAAGGGGCTGGGGGAGATGGACGCCGAACAATTGGCTGAGACCACGATGGATCCACGGCACCGCACGCTCCGGCGGGTGAGGATCCAGGAAGCCGAATCCGCCGAGCGGGTCTTCGACCTCCTGATGGGCAGCGATGTGGCTCCCCGCAAGGACTTCATTGTTGCCGGGGCCGCGTCACTGGACCGGGAGCGGATCGACGCCTGAATCGGCGATGGGTTACTTACTTCTCTCCTCCGTGAGAGCCGCTCAGGCGAAGTAGCAATCTATCGGCGACAGGTCAGGGGATCTATCATCACGATCGGACAAGGGCTGCAACGAGGTTCCGGTCGCCAGCCGGCGGTTATACGAACACGTGAATTCCGAAGGCCGAGTTTACGCCTGCTGTGGCGGGGCACCCGGTAGCGGTTGGGCTACCTTCACCGAGGGTCCAGGACCCAATCATCCGCCCTATGTCGGAACTGTTAGAAGGTGGTCCCCGTCGGCAGAGACTCCTTATGCAGGCCCGCTTTACGGACGGAGTCTGTGAGTTTCCAAGATTTCTCAAAGGCCCCGATACCACTGTGTCTGTAAGGAACGCAGAGTCGATGAATGGTGATGCTCCGTGGTAATTCGGTGAGGGGAGGCCAGCAGTGTTTGAATTGTTCCCGGCGACGGGTCTTGCGCATCGAGGAGTGCAGAATTATCCGAGGCTGTTTGTTCTGATTGCCAGGTATCGGGATCTGGACATTGACTCCGCAGCGCAGCTTCATCTCGTTTCGGCTCAGATAACCGCGCAGCTCTCGACGAACAGTGACGCTGTGTCCGGTTCGGTCATTCTGTCCACTTGCAACCGCTTTGAGATTTACTGTGAAGTCGGAGACGCCAGGAACGTAGAGAGCGCATACCTTGATGCCCTCGCAGCTGTTAGCCACTGCTCCGGATTATCGACAGTCAGATTAGCTGCATTGTTTGTGCCGCGTTGGGGGCCGTCCGTCGTGGAGCACCTGTTCGGGGTTGCCGCAGGATTGCAGTCGATTGTTGCGGGCGAGCATGAAATTGCTGGTCAAGTTCGTCGCGCGCTGTTCACTGCGCAGCGAGCAGGTGCAACGAGCGGGCTTTTGATTCGCCTTTTCGAGGCGGCTTCCAGGATTGCGAAGGAAGTAGGCGCGCGGACCACCCTTAGCGACTCCAGCAGATCCATTGCCGCTGTCGCCTTGGACTTGGTCACCGCAGGCCCCTACTTTCCTATGCTGGCCGATGCGTCAGTCATTGTCTTCGGCACCGGCGCCTACGCAAGTAAAGTCTTGACTATCCTTCAGAACAGAGGATGTTCGGACGTCTCGGTGTTTTCGCGGTCAGGTCGAGCGGAGACTTTCGTTGCCAACAGGGGCGCTGATGCCACGGTAGTCACCTCGAACGATTTGGCTGTGGCCGTCGCTAGATCGGACCTCCTCATCGGGTGCAGTGGCATCGGAACGCGTTTCATCCAATCGGAGCTGGCATGTGATGCGCGTCCGACGCACCGTCCTCTCACGATCATCGATCTTGTCCCCAGCCGTGACTTTGAGCTGTTAGTGGCGGAACAGCCGGGCGTTACATTCATCAGTCTTGAGTCAGTCCGCAGGGCTGCTCCTACGGCGGATGCGGAGGCGTTGGTCCAGGCTCGGGGTCTTGTTCAACAGGCTGTACAGCGCTTCGAGGAGCAAGAGCGGAGTCGGGTCGCGGATGTGGCCATCATTGCTCTGCGCCAGCATGTCCAGGGGATTCTCGACCAGGAAATGGAACGCGTGACGCGCCAGCACAGTTCTGTCGCGACGGCTGAGCAGACCAACGCCGCGTTGCGGCGGATGGTCCGGCAGTTCCTCCATGTGCCGACCCTTCGCGCCCGGGAACTTGCGGCAGCTGGCCGCGAGGACGAATTTCGGATGGCACTAGATGTTCTTTTCGCAATCAGGGGCACAGGGGTGAACGGCGAGGGACATCTTGGTAGCGGACGGACTACTACTGAGCCATATGCGTTGAAGGAACGCAAGCCAGTGAAAGGAACCTGCGGTCGTGTGGCCGGTGCATGCCCCCGGTTCTGTGTACTCGACCTTAATGAGGCGGTCGGTCAAAACCGCAGCGAGAAAGACTTGGAAGGGCTGGCAACAGAGCTCGCCGCAGACTGTCGCATGCCAAGTTCATAAGGGCGCAGATGCGGGATGGTCTGGCCGGTAATATCCGCGGGCGATCACTGATGCGTTCTGGTTAGTCTCCAGGTTGTTGTTGGCGCGGTCCTACCCAGCGGGTCCTTTGAGAACATGATCGGGTTGCTGGTCAGTATTTCCCGAAAGGTACAGACCTGTCCGAGGATGTCGTTGACGATGTGTGACTAAACGTCGAGGGAGATTCACCACTTCTCCACTGCAGATCACCACCATAGATCAGTCAACGACCGGCATCCGACCCCACTGCGAGGGTAGGTGTTTCCGAGCGGCCACATCAGGTGGGTTGACGAGACTAGTTTCGTCTTACCGGGTAGCATGTGCTGATGCCTTCGCCTAAAACTGCATTGAGTAAATCACGCCAAACTGCGGTTGCCGTCGCGTACCGCACCGAGACCGGCATTCGGGACCAGCTGGCGCGTCGGGCGACCCGCGGAGGTTGGACACCTGCGATCATTCCGTATTCCGGCTACGCCAGTGGGGGATATGCCCGGGTGCTGGGTCGGGTGGTTCTCGCACCAGCATCGGTCAACCCCGCTCAGCGCCGTGGCATTTCGGGATGGCGGCGCCTCCTCACCTTGGAAAGCCCCGGAACCAAGGTGTCGATTGAACTCGGCGGCACCACAACGGTGGTCACCAGCGACGAAGCCGGCATCATCGACGCGCGGTTGAAGTTAGATACCCCACTCGAGCCCGGTACTGCCACCGCTCTGCTCTCCTCGGAAGGACGCGACCAGGTCCCGGCGGACGTCCACGTCGTGACCCCGGAACCATCCCGAGGGGTCGTCTGCGACATCGATGACACCGCATGGGTGACCGGGATATCCCATCCAGCTCGAGCTGCCTGGCGAACCCTACGCGGGTCAAGCTCCACCCGGCAGATGGTGCCCGGCATGGCTCGTCTACTTCAAACCGCCGTGGAGGATCAGAACGGTCCGGGGGTCGTGTATTTGAGCAACGGTCCGTGGAATTTCGTAGGCCCGGTAACGCGGTTTCTGAATAAAAACCACTTCCCGGCTGGTGCTGTCTTGATGACCGATTGGGGGATTACCCCACACCGGTGGTTCCGGGACGGCCAGGAACACAAGTCGTCATCCCTTGCCCGTTTGCTGGAAGACCTACCAAACATCACATGGGTACTCGTGGGCGACGACGGCGAACACGACCCGAACCTCTACCAGGACCTCGCCAGAAAGCATCCCGATCGCATCGCCGCGATCGCCCTACGCAAGGTCCAGCCATCAGGGCAAACGGGGCAGGACGGAAAGTCAGAGACCGTAAACGGAGTACCCGTTCTCCGGGGCGCAGACGGCGACATCTTACTACCGCTCCTCCGCGATGCACTCAGCAATCACCCGATCAGCGACTGATCAATGGAAGAATACTCGCTGAACGTCCAACCAGCACCAGACAGGACGACCACCCCGACGCGCGCGGGAGTAGAGTCTACTTTTGCGAAGCTACCTGAACTGTTAGTTCCGTTCGATAATGTCCAGCAAGGTGCGGATACTTTTGAACCTGTCGGCCGTAAACAGCCGATCAGCTTCAGAGTGGATGCTGTCGGGTCTGGGCCTGCGGCAGGCCGTTTTGCTGCGCATGAGCGGTCATGCTCAGTGAGGCCGCGCTGCAGGTGGGCAGCTGTGTAGGGCGAGATGAGTGCGACCCTGGCAGGTCCCTAACCCAGCACCCAGGGTGCGATCAGCAGCAGCGTGGGAGCCCCCAGGAGCAGGCCCGAGGTGCCAAGAGCCGTAGCCTGCTGCAGCATCGACAGCGAGGGCTGCGGGGCGAGCAGCCGCTGGACCCGGATGACTGTTGCCCCGGTGTCCTGGCCGCCTGGCGCGCCGGGGTTCAGAGCGACGGCCGCTACCGAGTCCTCGGGCGGGCAGGCGGCGTACGGATCGGGCAGGGACGCTGACGCAACAATGGCGATGGCGCGGGCCAGCACGGGTTCGCTGACCCGCTTCACCGCTTCATCATCGGCGAGCATCTCAATCAGCTCGTTGACCGCACGCTGCGCTAACTGGGAGGTGGGTAGCCACGGCAGCGCGGCACGCCAGGCGGCGAACGCCCAGAGGAGCAAATGATGCCGCTGATGCAGGTGGGCCCGCTCATGCACGAGGACCGCGTCGAGTTCGGCGGCCGTCAGCAGATCTAGCAGCCCGTCGGAGAGGACCGTCACCGAGCGGGCACCCCCGGGGAGGCAATATGCCACCGGGGTGGGGTGGCTGATCACCAGCGTTGCTGGTCGGTTCGCTGCGGGTGAGCTGAGCAGGTTCAGCATGTCGCGGTGCCGTTTACGCTGCCCCCGGATTTTGGCGTAGGTGAGCAGGAGAGTGAAGATCAGGTGCGCGCCCAACAGGCCGGCAGCACTCAGGGCGAAAACATGCAGCAGACCGAGGGAGGCGGCCGACTGGTTCGCGAACACCATGTCGGCGAGCTGGCCGAGTGCCTCCACCAGACTGTCCCCGAGGGGGTCGAGCCCCCACACGAGCATCGCGCCGATCATGGACAGGCCACCGGCCAATGCGATCGCCTGCCACAGGATCATGGCAGTGAACGGTGACCGGGAGGGCCACTTGGCCCGCGACAATGCAACAGGCGCAGGCCAGGCGAGGACGATGGCGAGCCCGGCCAAAAAATGGGCGGCCCAAAACATCCGCTTAGCTGCCGAGCAGTCTACGCAGAGCCTGTGCCTCGCTGTCGGAAACGCTGCCAATAAACCGTGCCAGCACGGCTTCCCGGTCTGGAGCGGTGACGAGGACTTCGTGCATCAGTTCGGCCGTGTGCTCCTCACGGCTGGTAATCGCGCGGTAACGGTGCGGGCGGGTTTCCCGTTCACGCTCCACGAGCCCCTTCTTCTCCAGCCTGGACAGCACAGTGAGCACTGTTGTCACGGCAAGTTCCTTGCCCGCTGCCTCATCGGTGGCCAGCGCCAACAGATCGCGTAAGGCGTTGGCGGTCAGAGCCCCGGGGGTGCCCCACAGCAAATCCATAACTGTGCGTTCAAGTTCTCCGAGGGTGGCCATGCACGTCCTTCATTGCGGGTGTGGATTACAACTCCAAATCTACTCCTTTTCCCGGCAAGGTTCTACATGCGGTAGAACAGGTGGCCGGGTTCTGTGCGGGTGGTTCAGCGCCCGGCAGTGCTTTACGCTTTTGCCATGACCACGTCAGTGTCGGAGTTCTTTCCCATCGGAACGCCGCTCCAGTGGCGTCCCATCACACTGGACGACATCGGTGCGTGGCAGGACTTGCTCCTCCGCATGGCCGAGGAGGACATGCCGGACTGGGTGGAAGAGCGAGCCGACCTCGAACAGATCCTTGAGTCGTCGAAGACAGACCCGGTGAAGGACACGCTCCTGGGGGTCGACGAGGGCGGGGTGCCCCGAGCCGTGGGTGCGATTCAGCTGAACCCTGGCTCCACCGTGATCCACAGCATGGGTGGGGTGGATCCCGCCTGGCGGGGCAAAGGCATCGGTGCGGCCCTCTACGGCTGGCAGGTCGGCCGGGCCCGGCGTCGTCTAGACGACGCCGACGACGGCAACGTGGCAGGCGTTCTCCGCACCTACGCTGCCGAGAGGGTGCCGTCGCAGCTCGCGCTGCTGGAGGCAACTGGGAACACGGTGGTCAGGTACTTCACGGAAATGACCCGGTCGTTGCAGACCGACATCCCGGACGTCGGGATCGCCCCGGGTCTAAAAATCGTGACCTTCACCGACCGACTCTCCGACGCCGTCCGGCTGGCCCACAACGAGGCGTTCCAGGACCACTGGGGGAGCGAGCCGCGCGACCAGGAGTCGTGGCAGTTCACCGTGACCCACCCCGAGTTCAGGCCCGAGTGGAGCCTGGTCGTGGTGGACGAGCCCACGGGTGAGGTCGCCGCGTACCAGCTGGCCAGCTTCGATCCGGCGTCCAGGGAACTGCTAGGCCACACTGAGGGCTACACCGATCTGCTGGGTGTGCGGCGGAACTGGCGGGGCCTCCGCCTCGCCCCGGCCCTGCTGGCCGAGGCAATGCGACGGTTCAAGGCCGACGGGATCGAGCACGCCGGGCTAGGCGTGGACACCGAAAACCCGTCGGGCGCCCTCGGCCTGTACGAGCGGCTCGGCTACGAGCCGACCCACCGCGTGAGGGTTTACGAACTGCCCATCAAGGTTTGACTCCCCGCCGAAGGGTCACACTGGGCTGGGTCCAATGGCGTCCACCGACTGGCTCAGGGTCACCCCGGATCCGTCCCGCCGCCCATGCTCGGTGGGCAGCGCCCGGGAAACGCCGGTCGCCGATGCTGCCTTCGCGGGGCCGTGACCGGCCCAGGCGAGCAGCAATCCGTCTTCATCCTTGAGGAACCGGTGCGCACGGACCCCAGCGGTGGCCCTGCCCTTGACGGGATACTCGGCGAAGTCGGTCACCTTCACCGACCCGGGCGAGGTGCCCGGTAGCGCGCCACTCGCTGCGGCGATCGTGACGACGACGGCGGCCGCATCTTCGGCGCTGACGGCACCGAAGTGGATGACCGTGTCGGCTGAGCCGAGCTTGATCCCCGCCATACCCCCTGCGGTGCGCCCCTGTGGCCGGACCGCCGAGGCAGGAAACCGGAGCAGCTGGGCCTGGGCGGTGATGAAGACCAGTTCGTCCTGGTCACCAGCCACCGCCAGACCCACCACCTTGTCTTTCGGTTTCAGGGAAATGATCTCCCATTCGTCCCGGTTGAGCGGGTACTCGGGGGCAACCCGCTTGACGACCCCCTGCGCGCTGCCCAGGGCGACCACCGCATCGAGTGGGGCCAACCCCACCAAAGTTTCGCCGGGAACCAGGGTCATGAACTCCTGTGCCGGCACACCGCCGGCCAGATTGGGGATCCCCGCGGTCGGCGCCAGGGCGGGCATGTCCATCACCTGAAGGCGCAGCATCCGCCCGGCCGATGTGACAGCCCCCACCTCGGCCCGGGCTGTCGAGCGGATCACGGAGCGGAAGACGTCATGCTTGACGCGCTGCCCGCCCTCGCCGAACTCCTCCTGGGAGGACGTGCGGGCCAGCTGACCCGAGGTCGAGAGGATTACCCAGCAGGGGTCATCGGCGATCTCCAGGGGCAGCGGCGCAACCTTCCCTCCGGGGGTGACTGCGGCTGGCATGACGGTGCCCTTCAGCGGAGCGCTGGATTCGGACGCCAGCAGCACAGTGCGTCGCGGGGTAGCGAACTTTGCCCCCACCTCCGCAAGTTCCTCGGACAGGAGGGCTCGCAGGCGCTCCTCGGACCCGAGCAGCTCCTCGAGGAGGGCAATCTCCCGGCGCAGCTCCTCCTGCTCCTTTTCCAATTCGATCCGCGAATATTTGGTCAGCTGACGCAGGCGCAGCTCGAGAATGTAGTTGGCCTGCAGCTCGCTCAGATCATAGATCGACATCAACCGTTCCCGGGCCTGCGCCGACTCGTCCGAGGAGCGGATGATCTGAATGACCTCATCGATATCCACTATCGCGATCAGGAGGCCCTCGACCAGGTGCAACCGGTCCTTCTTCCGGCCCAGCCGGTAGCCGGTGCGCCGGCGGACCACCGAAAGCCGGTGCTTGATGTACACCTGGAGCAACTCCACCAGACCGAGTGTCCGCGGCTGCCCGTCAACGAGCGTCACATTGTTGATCCCGAAGGAGTCCTCCATCGGGGTGTACCGGTACAGCTGGGCAAGGACGGCGTTGGGATTGAACCCATTCTTTAACTCGATCACCAGGCGCAGCCCGTGACGGCGATCCGTCAGGTCGACAATGTCGGAGATGCCCTGCAGCTTCTTGGACGTGACCGCGTCCTTGATTTTCTCGATGATCTTTTCCGGCCCCACCGTGTAGGGCAGCTCGGTCACCACCAGCCCGGTGCGCCGGGCGGAAAGCTGCTCGATCCCCACCGTGGCGCGGGTCTTGAAGGACCCCCTGCCGGTGGCGTAGGCGTCGCGGACCCCCTCGAGCCCCACAATCTTGCCCCCACTGGGAAGATCGGGCCCGGGGATGAAGCGCATCACGTCATCCAGCCCGGCGTCGGGATTGGCGATCAGGTGCCTGGCCGCCGCGATCACTTCGCCAAGATTGTGGGGGGCCATGTTGGTGGCCATCCCGACGGCGATGCCGGTCGCGCCGTTGACCAACAGGTTCGGGAAGGCTGCCGGGAGCACTTCCGGCTGCATGAGCTGGTTGTCATAGTTGGGGACGAAGTCCACCACGTCTTCGTCGAGGTGATCAGTCATCGTGAGGGCAGCAGCGGCGAGGCGTGCCTCGGTGTAGCGGGGGGCTGCCGGGCCGTCGTCGAGCGACCCGAAGTTACCATGGCCGTCGATCAGGGGGAGGCGCAGGGAGAAGTCCTGCGCCATGCGGACCATTGCATCGTAGATTGCTGCATCACCGTGCGGGTGGAGCTTGCCCATCACTTCGCCCACGACGCGGGCGGACTTCACATGGCCCCGGTCGGGACGCAAGCCCATATCGGTCATCATGTACAGGATGCGCCGTTGCACGGGCTTGAGCCCATCCCGCGCGTCCGGTAGGGCCCGGGAGTAGATCACCGAATAGGCGTACTCCAGGAAAGAGCCTTCCATTTCGGAAGTGACGTCAATGTCGATGATGTTCTCGGTGTAGTCCACCGGGGCTGCTGTGCTGTGGCGCCTGGCCATGATCGGGTGGTCCTCGGGTTGTGAAAGGGGTCTGCTGCCAAGGGTAATGACGCGGGCGCCGAACGCCCACTAGGCTGAGTCTATGGCGGCTGGCGGACATTACCCGGAATATTGGGAGGCCGACGTCGTGTTGCGGGACGGTGCCACGGCGCATTTGAGGCCCATATCACCGGATGATGCGGCGGCTGTGCAGCACTTTCACATGCAACAGTCCGAAAACTCCATCTATCTGCGGTTCTTTACCTACAAGTCGTCGCTGAGCAGCAAAGAACTCAAACGGTTCACCGAGGTGGATCACCAGGACCGGGTAGCGTTCGTCATCACCCGTGGGTCCGACATTCTGGGCATCGGGCGGTACGACCGCCTCGATGACCCTGCCGAGGCCGAGGTAGCCTTCAACGTTTCCGACGCGCACCAGGGCAGGGGGCTCGGCTCCATCCTGCTTGAGCACCTCGCCGCAGCCGCGCGGGAGAACGGCATCAGCAGGTTCTCTGCCGAGGTGCTGCCGGAGAACCGGAAGATGATCACCGTCTTCGCCGAGGCTGGCTACGAAGTCCAGCGACGGTTCGACGACGGCGTGGTGATGCTCCAATTCAACATCGACCCCACCGACAAGTCCCGCGCCGTGATGGAATCCCGCGAACACCGCGCCGAGGCACGCAGCGTCGCCGACCTGCTCTCGCCGTCGTCGGTGGCGGTCATCGGAGCCAGCCGCGAGTGGGGGACCGTGGGGTACTCCTTTCTCGAACACATCATCGACGCTGGCTATACCGGCGACGTCTATGCGGTGAACCCCGAAGCTTTCGAACTGGCCGGGATGATCTCCTTCGCCTCCATCGCCGAGGTGCCCGGGCCCGTCGACCTGGCCGTGATCGCCGTCCCCTACGATCAGGTAGCCGCAGTGGTTGACCAGTGCGGGGCGGCCGGCGTGAAGGGCCTGCTGGTGGCCACCGCCGGTTTCGCCGACGACGGCGCTGACGGGTTGGCGCGCCAGCGGACCCTGGTGCACCGGGCCAGGGCCTACGGCATGCGGGTGGTGGGACCGGCGTCGCTGGGCCTGGTCAACACGCACCCCGACGTCCGCCTCAATGCGTCGATGGCCCCCGCTCTGCCCGCAGCCGGCACCCTGGGCCTGTTCAGCCAGTCCGCGGCCATCGGTGTCCTCCTCTACGCCGCAGCCGGGCGGAGAGGACTGGGGCTCAGTTCCTTTGTCTCGGCCGGCAACCGGGCAGATATCTCGGGCAACGACGCCATGCAGTACTGGGAGGACGACCCGTCTACCCGGGCCGTCGGGCTGTACCTGGAGTCGGTCGGTAACCCACGCAAGTTCTCCCGGATTGCCCGCCGGCTCTCCAAAACCAAACCGGTGATCGTGGCGAAGTCCGACGTGATGGGCCTTCAGTTGCCGCCCGGCCACGCGGTACGCACCACCCAGGCGCCCGCCGGCGCCCTCGACGCGATGCTCCGGCAATCGGGGGTGATCCGGGTGGAGACCACCGCGCAGCTCGTTGACATCGCCCAGATTCTGGTCAGCCAGCCGCTCCCGGCCGGCCCGGGTCTCGCGGTCTTCAGCAACTCGCTCGCCCTCGGCAAGGTGGTGGCCGACGCCGCCGCAGCCCAGGCGCTGGACGTGCAGCGGTTGGTCACCGACCTTGACCTGGACACCGGCCAATCCATCGCCCTGCCCGCCCTGCATCACGCTGTCCTGGAGGCGTTGGCTGACGACGAGGTGCACTCGGCCGTCGTCGCACTGCTTCCCGCGCCGGGGCTGACCGTCGATGCGATTGCCGACTGTCTCAGGGAGTGCGCCGAGACGGCGCATAAGCCTGTGGTGGCGTCCTTCGCCGGCATCCTTGACCCGGCCGTGCAATCCGACGGCCTGCTGGCCGCCCCCACCGGCCCACCAGTGGCTCGGGCCGACCAGGAATCGCTGCCGAGCCAGCGGGGGTTGCCGTGTTACGCCGGACCCGGGGCAGCAGTCGCCGCCCTGGGCGCGGTGGTAACCTATGCCCGCTGGCGTTCCCGGGACAACGGCGGGTTCCATGAACCGTTGGACATCGACCCGGACGCGGCGGCGGCGGTGCTGCATCGGGCCCTGGCCCGGGTCGACGGCGACGGTCTTACCCGGCTGGATCCTACCGAAGCTGCTGCCCTGTTGGGCCACTATGGTGTCGGGCTCCTGCCAGCCGTCCGGTTCACCACCGCTGACGAGGCGGTGGCAGCGGCGGACCAGCTCGGTTGGCCGGTGGTCATCAAAACCGTCGACGAACACCTCAGGCACCGCCTCGATCTGGGCGGGGTCAGGCTGAACATCGAGGACGCCGGGTCGCTCCGCCAGAATATAGCCCAGATGGAGAAAGTGCTGGCGCCCTTCGGCGTCAGGGGCATGGAAGTGCAGTCCATGGCGCCCTCCGGCCAGGCCTGCACACTCCGCGCTATCGAGGATCCGCTGCTGGGGCCGGTGCTCTCGTTCGGGCTGGCGGGCGACGCCGTCGACCTCCTCGACGACTGGGCCCACAGCATCCCCCCGCTGTCGACCGTGGACATTGCCGACCTGGTGCGGGCCCCGCGGGCCGCACGCAAGCTGTTCGGGTATCACGGACTGCCTGCCACGAACATTGCGGCGATCGAAAACCTGATCGGCAGGGTCGCAGCGCTAAAGGACAGGCACCCGGAAATTGCCTTGCTCGAATTCAATCCGGTGCTGGTCTCGGCAGCCGGGCTAGTCATCCTCAGCACGAACATTCTGGTGGGTAACCCGCAGCGGCGCACCGATAGTGCCCGCCGCGCCATGCGGGATTGACCGCTGGGAGGGCGACGGTGCCGGTGACCAGCGGCGCGCCTCGCACCTCCCCGGGTTAGGCAGTGGGTGCCCGGGTGGGGGAAACTGAAGGTATGACATCGCTTTCCGCTGAACGCCGCAGCCTCGACGCCTCCCTGGAACGGGCCGGTTTCTACCCGCGCCTGGTCGCGGACACGGTGCACGACGCCCTGGACGGTCGGGAACCGCTCTCCCATGTGGTGCACCTGGAAACCCACTTCGAACGCAACGAAGTGCACCGTCACATCACGGTCCTGGTTCTCACCGAGGACATGCTGGTGATCACCCACGTCGACGACCAGCAGTTGGATGAGGACGGGCAGCAGATGATGGCCCAGGTCTCCACCGAATCGGTGCCGGTCAGCCAGATCCGCTCAGTGGTGCTCAGCTACCTTTACGCCCAGCCACAGGACTACAAGCCCTCCGACCAGGCACGCGAGCTCACCCTTGCCATCGCCTGGTCCGGCGGCCAGCGCCTTGACATGGGCCCAGCAGGGTGTAGCGACCCACAGTGTGACGCCGACCACGGGTATACCGGCTCCATTTCCCAGGAGGACATTGTGCTACGCGTCAGCGCGGAGGCCGACGGCATGCAGGCAGTCCAGAACGCCAAATCCTTCGCCCGGGCCCTCCGGAAGGTCAACACCGCCAACCCGGTCACCCCGGCAGCCGCCAGCACTGCCCCCCCTGCGCCCCGCAGGCAGCCAGGCCTTGGCGCCCGCTTCAGCCGCACCCACCACCAGAGCTAGCCGTTGGTGGAACACGCTACCGGACACCGGGACGCCCTCCCGGCGGCGCCCGCCTATGGCCGCAGCACCATCGCAGAGGTCTTTACCAGCGCGGCAGCCGCGCTGGGGCTCAACTCGGCGGCGGGGCCCTTCAGTAACGCGCTGGGCCTCCCCGCAGCAGCACGGGTCTGCGTGGTCGTAGTCGACGGACTCGGCTCTACCCTGTTGAAAAAACGCGGCGGGCACGCCCCGTTCCTGCGCCAGCACCTGGACAGTTCGCGGACCCTCGGATCCGCCTTCCCCTCGACTACCGCCGCGTCCCTGGGAAGCCTCGGGACGGGGCTCGCGCCGGGCAAGCACGGACTGGTTGGCTACGACGTCCTGGACCCCGACCAGAACAAGGTGGTCAACATGCTGGGCGGCTGGGACGCGGGGGTAGACCCGCTGCGGTGGCAACCATACCCCTCGGTCTTTGAACAGGCCGCCGGTCAGGTCCCGGTGGTCACCGTGTCCCTGCCCAAATTCGCCAATTCGGCAATGACCAGGGCAGCGCTGAGGGGCAGCAGCTACGTCGCCGCGGGCACCCTTCAGGCCCGGGTCCGCGCCGCCTACGAACAACTCGCCGCATCCGAGCGATCTTTGGTGTACCTCTACCTGAACGAGATGGATAAGGCGGGTCACCGGTATGGCTGCGGTTCGGCCGAGTGGGGAAACCAGCTGGAGGACGTCGACGCGGCCGTCAAAACGCTGGCCTCCCGCGTACCCTCCGACACCCTGCTCATCCTCACCGCCGACCACGGAATGGTCGACGTCGACGAGGCGCACCGCTACGACTTCTCCACCGAACCGGCGCTGATCGACGGTGTGGCGCACACCGCCGGCGAACCTCGGATGCTGCACCTGTACCTTGAACCTGACTTCTCCGTCCAAGGCCGTGAGCGGCTCCTCAAAGCCTGGCAGGGCGCTTACGGCCAGTTCGCCTGGATCTTCACCCGCGATCAGGCGGTCGCCGCTGGCTTGTTCGGTCAGGTCGATCAGCGGGTCCTGCCTCGCATCGGTGACCTGATGGTCGCGGCGCGGGAACCTATCGCGCTCTACGACCGGCGCCGTACCTCCGCATCGGCGATGGAGGTGATCGGCCAACATGGCTCGCTCACACGCGCCGAACGGGACGTGCCGCTGCTAACCCTGAACCGTCCCGGTGGGAAGGGGGCTCGTGGCTGAACTGATCTTCTTCTCCGGTACCATGGACTGCGGCAAATCGACGCTCGCTCTACAAATGGACCACAACCATCGCGCCCGCGGCCGGGCTGGGCTGCTCTTCAGCTCCCACGACCGTGCGGGGGAGGCGATGATCTCCAGTCGGCTCGGATTACAGACCGGCGCTGTTGAAGTGACTGACGCGACCGACTTCTGGGCTGAAATTGTCAGGCGGCGTACCGCCGCCGAACGGGTGGACTACCTGATCTGCGACGAGGCCCAGTTCTACACGGGTGAGCACATCGATCAACTAGCCCGCATCGTCGACGAGATGGATGTCGATGTTTTCGCGTTCGGGATCACTTCAGACTTCAGGACCAAGCTGTTCCCGGGGTCCCAGCGGCTGATTGAACTTGCCGACCGGGTACAGGTCCTCCAGGTGGAGGCGCTCTGCTGGTGCGGCCGTCGAGCGACCCACAATGCGCGGACCATCGACGGGGTGATGGTGGTCGAGGGTGATCAGGTGGTGGTCGGAGACGTGGAACTGCAAATGACGCCACGGGATCCCCTGCAACCTGAGCTGCCGATCATCGAAGGTGTGGCCGATGCTGTCCCCCACACCCCGGTTACCGGGTATGAGACGCTATGCCGACGCCATCACACCCGCCGGGTCACTCTCAGCACCGCGACGGCAATGCAAAGCAGCGAGATCCTGCTCCCGTTCTCCAGCTAGCCGGGTCAGGTGCCCGAGCGGCCCGAAAAACTAGTCGCTCTTGGTGCCGAACACGATTTCATCCCAGCTCGGAACGCTCGACCGCTTCGGGCGGATCTTACGGTCAGCCGGTTCCTCGGCAGGCTTGGGCGAACTGTCGGGTGCAGCAGGACGATCCTGTGCCGTTCCCCGATCCTGTGCCGTTTCTTCCGGGCCAGCAGCCTGCCGGGCTGGGCGGTTGGGCCGGGCGAAGATGCTGATCTCCCGTGTGTCGGTGCCCACCGAATCGAACAATCGCGGAGATCCGTCGCTATACGCAGATCCGTCGCTATACGCAGATCCGTCGCTGTACGCTGATCCGTCAGTGTAGGTCGCTGCGCCGTGAATACCGGGGCGGTGACCGTCGGACTCGGCCTTGTCGGCTACCGCTGGCGCCAGGCTGAGGCCGGCAAACCGACGCGGTTCCCCGTCATCGGCGCCCTGATCACCAGTGTTTTCTTCGCCGGTGTTCTGCTGAGCGGTGTTCTCATGTGCAGTGCTCTCATGTGCAGTGGCGGGAGATTCCAACCCCGGTTCGGTACCCTCGGACGGGCGGGGGTGCGCGGCAGGAATACTGCCCTTGGCGAGCAGGTGAGCCAAGGCGTCATCGCCGTCCTCGTCCACCCCGAGACGCTGTCCGCGCCGCGACCGGAGCACATCCAGCAAATTGTCGGATGCTTCTTCCTCGGGTGCTGCGTCTGCGGTTTTCTGGGCTTCGAAGTCAAACACATGATCGGCGACGGCGCTGAGCCGCCGGGAGGGCAGGGGACCGTCCAACGGTTCCAGTTCGCTGAGCAGCTGAGCCCACCGGTTGGTATTGAGGACCGTTTTCCGGCTCGGATTGAACGTCCACTGGGCCGGGGGTTCCTCGCCGACAGTGACCCGGGTGTCAGCTGCCAGGTCAAACCGTGCCACGACGTTCCACAGTCCATCGGGGCGACGCCAGGCATCCCATTCCACTGCGTTGGGGTCCACACCGTATGCCTGCAACCGGTGGGCGACCATGTCGCCGAGCTGTGCGGGATGGTCGCCGAAGGCGGAGCGGTTGCCGTCGTGGGACGGGAGGGGTGACGACACTTCTACCCGCTGCGCCAGGATGGCCATGTAGTCACGCTCAGCGCGCACCGGGCTCTCGTAGCGGAGCACCTGGGCCAGATCCTGTCCCGACTCGTCGACAATGTCCTGGGCGGTCGCGCCGCTACGGATCCGTGACTGAATGTCGCGGGGTGAGAGCGGAACGACTGGTTTGCCGGCTGGTGGGGGCGGGGTGGTGATCTTCTGGTGGTCCATGGGGCGGGAGACCGCCATACGCAGCGCCTCGTTGATCGGCAGGCTGAAGTTGGAGCCGTCCTCGCCGTTCAGGAGCAGGTGTCCACCATCCTCGCGAACACCTACCAGCCGTAGTTCCTGCATGAAAATCCTCCGAGCCGACATTGCTTCCTTACCGTGAAACTCTGCCACCTGTTCGCCGACATGCCTACTACACCAGTGGTGTGGCGCGGAACTTTTGGCCACTATTGGGGTTAAAAGTGGATCGTTCAGCGGGAATCTGTTGCGGACGGGCACAAAAAGCCGCCTGCCAGCGTTGGACTCGACGTTGGGCAGACCCGAGTCCAGAAACTTCAGAACACCGGAGAGTGAACATCTAGCTATGGCGACCGATTACGACACGCCACGAACCACCGACGACGCCGCCGGCGAGGAATCAATCGGGGAGTTGGAAGTCCATCGTGCCGACCAGCAGTCCCCGGTTGTTGACGAGGATGAACTCGAGGCCGCCGATTCGTTTGAACTGCCCGGAGCCGACCTGTCCGCCGAGGACGTCCAGGTCCGGATCCTCCCGGCGCAGGCCGACGAGTTCACCTGCGCCTCCTGTTTCCTGGTGCGCCACCGGTCACAGATTGCCAGGCATCTTGGCGAACTGGCCTATTGCAGCGACTGCGAGGGCTGACCGCCTGATCGCTCGGCCGGTCAGTTGGCGAGGGCTGCCAGCAGTTCCTGAGGACGCCGGGTAGATGTCAGCCAATAAGGGGTGGAGTCCTCGGGATCGGTGATCGCGACCCGCACCACTGGAGAGACCCAGCCGCGGATGCACAGGTAGGCGGTTGCATTGAGTAGCGGTCCTCGCTGCGCGGTGGCGTCGTCGCCGGTGTGCGCTGACGCTTCCCCCAGGAAGCGGCGTTCGATCGTAGCGCGCCCCACCGTGAAATGGGTTGCCGAGACGATAATCCGTGGGGTGGACAGCACGAGTAAAGATCCGAGGACAAGGGCGACGACGGTAGCCGCAATGTATCCGGTGGTCAGGTTGATCGGGGCAAACGTGACCACTGACGCTCCAGCCGCGCCTGCGGCCACCAACCAAATCCAGGGTGCTGGCCACAACCGTTCCTCGTAGAGTGCCGTGCCGACCGATGATCCTGACGTGGGTGTTGACATACCCTAACCATCCCAGATTTCCCTGCCCACTTCATCCCCGCGCTGCGATACCCGGCACCCGGTCGTCGCTCAGGTTTTCGCGCTACAGTGAAGGCCTAACCCGAATCATCGAGGCAGCTGGAGTATGAACGTGCTGGACCCACAGCGGACACTTCCCGTGCAGATCACACTGCTCGACGGCGACATGGCGGCGCCCGAATACGCGCAGCCGGGCGACGCTGGGGCCGACCTCAGGACCCGCATCGACTTTCGGCTGGCACCTGGTGAGCGGGCGCTGGTGCCCACCGGTGTGGCCATTGCCTTGCCTGACGGCTACGTGGGGTTAATCCATCCGCGGTCGGGACTGGCAACGAAGCACGGGGTGACTGTGGTGAACGCTCCCGGCACGATCGACGCTGGTTATCGTGGCGAAATTGCAGTCACTCTGCTGAATACCGACCACACCGAATCCCTCACCTTTAAGCGGGGGGACCGGATTGCCCAGCTCCTGATCCAGCGGGTTGAACACGCGGTATTCACCGTGGTGAAGGAACTTCCCGAATCGGTCCGCGGCAGGGCGGGCTTCGGTTCTACCGGAGGTTACAGCGTCGACGCTGCAGCCCATCCGACCCACGCATAACCCCAAGGATAAACAGATCGGGACCCCTTCCGGGGGCTCCCATATACCCAAGGAAAGGAACCCAATCATGGTTTTTGGGCGCCTGAAGAAGAAGCAACCACCCCTCCCGGCGGAAGACGCCACGGCCGCTGATGCGCCGGTCGAGGCACCCGCGCAGGGTTCACCAACCGATAAGGGTTCACCAGCCGACGCGCTCACCCCACCGGAGCTGGCCGGATCCGTCGAATCGGTAGAGGCCGATGTAGCCGAGTCAGCCGTAGCAGCCGACGACGCCCGCGCGCCCGCTGATCCTGGCGAGCCAGTTGACGCCGCCGAGCCCGCTGCCGGCGTCGTCGTCTCCCGCGATAACGGCCCGTTCGACCTTTCGGAAAAGGCTTCGGAGGCCGGCTACATTGACCTCGGTGCACTGCGCATCGGTGCCGCCGAAGGCCTTCAGCTCCGCCTCGAGGTGGAGGAAAAGACCAAGCGGGTCATCGCTGTCACCCTGGACCTCAACGGATCGAACCTGCAACTGCAGGCGTTCGCTGCACCCCGGACGGACGGTCTCTGGGATGAGATTCGTTCCCAGATTGGCGACTCGGTCGGTTCGCAGGGCGGAACGGTCCAGGACCGGGTTGGTGCGTTTGGCACTGAGTTGGTCGCCCACCTGCCGGCTCAGACGCCCGAGGGCCAGCCGGGCTTCAGGGTGGCCCGCTTCGTGGGAGTGGACGGCCCACGCTGGTTCCTCCGCGGAGTGATTGGCGGACCAGCAGCGATCAACCGAGAGGCGGCCGCGCCGATCGAGGAGCTGTTCCGCAACGTGGTGGTAGTCAGGGGAGATCACCCGCTTCCGCCACGCGAACTGCTGCAGCTGCGCCTGCCCAAGGAGACGGCGACGGCGCCACCAGCCGAGCCCGCCCAGCAGACCCCCGATCTCACTGATCCGTTAAAACGCGGGCCCGAGATCACCCACATTGGCTGACCGTCCTGGGCTGGATAGCCCGGGCGGACGCCGCCCTGCAGCGACCGTCGCGAAGCTCCCCACCCGGGGACGCGCGCGGGCGCGTGGGTTCATTTCACGGATCACCATCCTGCCGGTCAGCTCGGCACCGCAGTTCGCGGCGGTGGTTTCGGACGACGACCCACCAGCAACGGCCGGGGCCGACCGCCGGGACAACCCAACCCGCCGTCAATCAGCCCAGGTACGCCTGGTCTGGATCGGACAACGTCGGGTTCCCGGGATTGAAGCGGGAGCCCAGATCGCGTTCGAAGGAATGGTCAGCCCCGTCGACGGGATGCCCACGATCTACAATCCGCGTTACGAAATTATTGGCCGTCCGGAGGCACAGCAGTGAGCACCCCCCAACCACCTAACACCCCGCCCGAGGATGATCCAGCACGCCGTCAGGCGCCTACAGCAGCGGAGCTGGCCGGACAGTATGCCGCCCGGTCGGGGATGCGGCGCACCGACGACGGGAAGATCGATGTGCTCCAGTCGATCGGGGGTGTTCGCGGCCTCGCGGAGAGCATCCTGCCTGGGCTGATCTTCACAGTCATCTTCACCATCAACCAGGATCTACAGAGCTCCCTGATCGCCGCCCTCGCGGTGGCAGCGGTCTTCTCAATCATTCGCCTGGTCTCGCGGAGCCCGCTGACCCAGGCACTCTCAGGACTGATCGGCGTCGCTATCTGCGCCTTCGTGGCCGGCCGCACAGGCAACGCCGAGGACTTCTTCGTTCCTGGGTTCTTCACCAACGGCGCCTACATCATCGCCATGGTGATTTCCATTGCAGCCCGCTGGCCAATCGCCGGGCTGCTGTTCGGGTTCATCAGGGGTGAAGGCGTCGACTGGCGCAAAGATCCGCGGCGGGTCAAGGCCTATACCATTGCCACCTGGATCATCATCACCGTCCTCGGCCTGCGGCTCGCGGTGCAGATGCCGCTGTACTTTGCCGAGAATTTCGTGGCGCTCGGCACGACAAGGCTGATCATGGGGCTTCCCCTTTACGCACTCGGCCTCTGGCTTGCCTGGCTGGTGTCCCGTCCGGTCACGAAACCGGTGGAACCTGGAACGCAAGAACCTGGAACGCTGGAATCCGGGACGCAGAAACCCGGCTAGGCAAGGCCCGGCGCGTCTATCGGCGCGCCGTCGTCGGGTGCGTCAGGATCACCGGTCACTGCGAGCAGGACGCTGCGCAGCGCATCCTCGGCGGCGATCGCGGCGATCAGGAACAGCTCGTCGCCGGGCTCGACGACGTCGTCCGGGCTCGGCGTGATTGACGCGTCATCGCGTAGGATCGCCACCACAGTACAGTCCTCCGGCAGGATCAACGAGCCGAGGGTTCGGCCCACCAGGGGGGACTCCTGGGGAACAGTGAATTCGACAATCGAGGTGACGCCACTCTGCAGGGTGAGCAACCGCACCAGGTCGCCAATCTCCACTGCCTCTTCCACCAGGGCAGTCATCAGGCGGGGCGTGTTGACGGCGACATCGACGCCCCACGAGTCGTCGAACATCCAGTCGTTTTTCGGGTTGTTGACCCGGCCGACGGTCCGACCCACACCGAATTCGCTTTTGGCGAGCAGCGACACCACCAGGTTCACCTTGTCATCGCCGGTGGCGGACACCACCACGTCGGCTTCATCCAGCCGGGCGTCCTTCAGGGTGGTCAACTCGCAGGCGTCGCCGATCAGCCACTTGGCGCCTTTGAGCCCGCTGCGGCCAATCACCTCGGGTTTTTCGTCAATCAGCAGAATCTCATGGTTATTGGACAGCAGCTCCTTGGCGATCGACGATCCGACGCTCCCCGCGCCCGCAATGACTACTCTCACTCCGATTCCTCCACTGGTTTCTTGGTCAGGATGCGCCCGATTTCGTCGGTGGCGTCGGTTTTCATCATGGCGTGCACAATGTCGCCTTCCTGGTAGCTGGTCTCCGAGGTGGGCAGCGTGCCCTCACCGAACCGGGTGAGGTAGGCGATGCGGATCCCCGAGGCTGCCTCAATGTCAGCCAGGGAGCGGCCCAGCCAGCCATCGTGCAGGGCCAATTCGCCGAGGATCAGGCGCCCCGATGTTTCCCTGAAGTCTCCGTTGATGCTCTGCTCCGGGAGGATCCGGCGCAGCACCTGATCGGCGCTCCAGCGGACTGCTGCGACGGTGGGAATGCCGAGCCGCTGATAGATTTCGGCGCGGCCGGGATCATAGATCCGGGCCACCACGTGCGGCACATGGAACGTCTCCCGGGCTACCCGGGTGGCGAGGATGTTGGAGTTGTCGCCGCTGGACACCGCGGCGAAGGCGTAGGCGTTTTCAATGTCGGCGTTCTTCAGGGTGTCCCGGTCAAAACCGACGCCAGTGACCTTCCTACCGCCGAAGGATCCCCTGAGCCGGCGGAAGGCACGGTCATCCTGATCGATGATGGCCACGGTGTGCCCTGACTCATCCAACGTGTGGGCAAGACTGACGCCCACCCTGCCACACCCCATGATTACAAAATGCGCCACCCGTGCCACCTGCCGTTCGAACCGAATTGTCAACGCGGCCCTCTTTGGGAGCCTTGCATCCGCTGCACCCAGCCTAATGGAGTTGCGCGAGCTGAAACGCGCTAGTCTGTGGGCTGTGCTGACTTTCTTTGAAGCCGTCAAGCGGGTGCTGGTGGGCAAACCGTTCCGCAACGACCGGCTGCGGCATCAGACCTTGCCCAAGCGGATCGCGATGCCGGTGTTCTCTGCGAATGCCCTCTCCTCGGTGGCGTACGCACCCGACGAAATCCTGCTGACCCTGGCCCTGGCAGGCCTTGCAGCAGTATCTGTGTCGCCGTGGGTGGGGTTGGCCGTTCTGGTGGTGTTGCTCGTGGTGATTGCCTCCTACCGGCAGGCGGTCCACGCCTACCCCTCGGGTGGTGGAGACTACGAGATTGCCCGGCGTAACCTCGGCAGCACGGCGGGCCTCACTGTGGCCTCGGCGCTGATGGTCGACTACGTGTTGACGGTGGCTGTTTCGGTCTCGGCCGCAGCCCACTACCTGATTGCCCTGGCGCCGGGACTGGCTGGTGGGCAGACAGCGATGGCGGTGGCCGGCGTCGTCGTTCTCGTCCTCCTGAACCTGCGCGGCGTGACCCGGAACGCTCTGGCCCTGGCCATCCCCACCTACGTCTTCCTCGCAGCGATCCTCGGCATGTGCGCTGTTGGCATCATTCAGCGGCTCACGGGCACACTGGGTGAGGCGCCCAGCGCCAGGTTTGAAATCATCCCCGATCCAGCCCTCGATGCGGGCCTCGTGGGGCTGGCGGGGGCGCTGTTGATCCTGAGGGCCTTCTCGGCCGGCGCAGCAGCCCTAACCGGTGTCGAGGTTCCGAGCGCCAACGTACCCAGTTTTCAGGCCCCGCGCAGCCGCAACGCCGCTTCCACCCTGTTGATCCTTGGAGTGACTGCCGGCGCCATGACGGCCGGGGTGATCTACCTTGCCAACGCGGCGAAGGTTCATGTGGTGCAGAACCCGCAGGAACAGCTGCGGCTGGACGGCAATCCCGTGTCGGCCGACTACATCCAAAACCCCGTGGTCAGCCAGCTGGCGCGCACCATTTTCAGCGACGCGGCGCTCCCGTTCATCCTGGTGGTCGGCGCTACGGCACTGATCCTGGTGTTGGCGGGCCACGCCGCGTTCAACGGATTCCCCGTGCTCGCGTCGATCCTGGCCAAGGACGGCTATCTGCCGCGCCAGCTGCGGACCCGCGGCGACCGGTTGACCTTCAGCAACGGCATCCTCGCGCTGGGTGCCGGCGCCATTCTGCTGATCGTGGTCTTTGGCGCCGATGTCACGCAGCTGGTTCAGCTCTATATTGTCGGCGTGTTCGTGTCGTTCACGGCGAGCCAGGCGGCGCTCATCAAACACTGGACCCGCGAACTACGCAGCACCGCCGACAAAAAGCGCAGGTGGCGGATGAAGAAGTCCCGCTCCATCAACACCATCGGATTCGTGTTGACCGCTGCGGTACTGGTGGTGGTGTTGGTCACCAAGTTCGAATACGGAGCCTGGGTGGCGGTGCTGGCCATGATGGTGCTTTTCGCCGTGATGCACGGCATCAAGCGGCACTACGACCAGGTGGCCCGCGAACTGGCCCTTGACGACTCCACCTTCTCCCGTGCCCTGCCGTCCCGCGTACATGCAGTGATCCTGGTGTCGCACGTCCGCAAGCCCGTCCTGCGGGCGCTGGCGTTCGCCCGCGCGTCGCGGCCCTCCAAACTGGACGCGATTGTGGTCGATGTTGATCCCGAAGAAACGGAGCGGACGCTGCGTGACTGGGAACGGCACGAGATCCCGGTGCCGATCACCGTCCTCGCGTCACCCTACCGGGACACGATCATGCCCATCATGGAGTACATCGGCAGCATCCGTAGTGACTCGCCCCGCGACCTGATCGTCGTCTACATTCCCGAATACGTGGTGGGACGGTGGTGGGAGCAACTGGTCCACAACCAGACAGCACTTCGCATCAAAACCCGGCTGCACTTCGAGCCGGGGGTTATGGTGGCAAGTGTCCCGTGGCAGCTCGCATCATCCGACGCCGCACGAAAATTCCAGGATCTACAGTGACCCCTCAGGAGCTACGACATCGCAGGACCAGCAGTGACCATTGAGCCGTCAGCCACCCTCGACCTGAACATCGGACCGGTCGCCCACGGCGGCCATTGCGTTGCCCGACATGAGGGCAGGGTCATCTTCGTCCGCCACGCCTTGCCCGGCGAAACGGTGCGGGTCAGGCTGACCGAGCACGACGACGGCGCGAGCTTCTGGCGCGCGGATGTGATCGAGGTGCTGGAAGCTTCGGAGCACCGGGTCAACCATCCGTGGGCCCTGGCCGATGCGCTGCTGGCGGCCCACCGTGGTGCCGCGCCGGTGGGCGGTGCCGAGTTCGGCCACATTGCCCTTCCCCTCCAGCGGCAACTCAAGGGAACGGTCTTCAGCGAACAACTCAAGCGGCTGGCCGGAATTGACCGGCACATCGAGGTCGAAGCCGTCCCGGATGAAACACCCGATGGCCTGCGGTGGCGCACCAGGGCAAGCTTCGCCGTGGCGCCCGACGGTCACCTTGCCATGCACGCACACCGGTCCGACGAGCTGATCCCCGTCGCCGAGATGCCGCTTGCTGTTGACGCGATTAACGAGCTGCAGCTGTGGACCGTCAACTTCACCGGAATCCAGCGGGTGGAAGTAGCAGTCGGCTCGGCTGGGGGCCCACCCCTGGTGCTATTGGTGCCCGCTCCCGGCGCGCGGCGGAAACAGACCGCCGCGGTGATTCACCAACTCGACGGGCCGTCGGTGGCGCTGTGGGATCCGGAAAAGGGGACTGTGGAGCGGGTCCGCGGCAGGACCTGGCTGGCCGAGACCGTCGGATCGCAGACCTACCGGATCACCGGTGACGGTTTCTGGCAGGTCCACCGGGGTGCGCCAGCACTCCTCATGAACGCGGTGCTGGATGGCCTGGCCATCCAGCCGGGGGAGCGCGCTGCCGACCTGTACTCGGGCGCAGGGCTGTTCACTGCGCCGATCGCCGACGCGGTGGGGGACACCGGCAGTGTGCTGGCCGTTGAGGGTTCCTCCGGCGCGTCCCGCGACGCGAAACGGAACCTGCACGGCCGGTCCCAGGTCGAGATTGTGCAGGGAAGGGTCGATCGGGTGCTCAACGAGCGGAAACCGGACCTCGACGTCGTCGTGCTGGACCCGCCGCGCGCCGGCGCCGGTCAGGCGGCCATCACCGAGGTCATCGCCGCCGGTCCGCGGGCTGTCGGGTATGTGTCCTGCGACCCGGCGTCGTTCTCCCGCGACGTGGGCTACTTCCAGCAGGCGGGCTGGGAGCTGGACACGTTGCGTGTGTTTGAGCTGTACCCGCACACCCACCACATGGAGTCCTTCGCCGTGCTCCGCCCGGGACGGGGATCGGAAACGCCCAACGGCTAGGATGACAATGCAGGGGAGAGGAGTCCAGCGGTGAGTACTATCGACAGCTTCGGTTCCAGGGGTGTGCTGAAGGTCGCCGGAACCGAGTACGAGATCTTCCGGCTGAGCGCGGTCGACGGCGCCCAAAGCCTTCCTTTCAGCCTCAAGGTGTTGCTCGAGAATCTGCTGCGCACCGAGGATGGTGCCAACATTACCGCCGGGCAGGTCAGCGCCCTGGCCGGCTGGGACGCAGACGCCCAGCCCAACACCGAGATCCAGTTCACGCCCGCCCGCGTCATCATGCAGGACTTCACCGGCGTGCCCTGCGTGGTGGACCTGGCGACCATGCGTGAAGCGGTCAAGGACCTCGGCGGTGACCCGAACCGGGTCAACCCCCTGGCACCAGCGGAACTGGTTATCGACCATTCGGTGCAGATCGATGTGTTCGGTAGCGCCGACGCGATCGAACGCAACATGGACCTGGAGTACCAGCGCAACGGTGAACGGTACCAGTTCCTTCGTTGGGGTCAGACTGCCTTCAACGACTTGAAGGTGGTGCCACCCGGAACCGGGATCGTCCATCAGGTGAACCTCGAATACCTGGCCCGGATCGTGATGACCCGCGGGCTCACCACGGGGGACATCACGGGGGGTAATACTGTCCTGCAGGCCTACCCCGACACGTGTGTCGGCACCGACTCGCACACCACGATGGTCAATGGCCTGGGCGTGCTCGGCTGGGGTGTGGGCGGTATCGAGGCGGAGGCGGCCATGCTGGGCCAGCCGGTGTCGATGCTCATCCCTCGCGTGGTGGGCTTCAAACTGGCCGGCTCCATTCCGGCGGGTGCCACCGCCACCGACGTCGTCCTCACCATCACCGAGATGCTGCGCAAGCATGGGGTGGTCGGCAAATTCGTCGAGTTCTACGGCGAGGGCGTCGCGGCCGTGCCGTTGGCTAATCGGGCGACCATCGGCAACATGAGCCCCGAATTCGGTTCCACCGCCGCAATGTTCCCGATCGACGACGTCACCCTCGAGTATCTGCGGCTCACGGGCCGGTCGGCGCAGAGCGTTGCCCTGGTCGAGGCCTACGCCAGGGAACAGGGCCTCTGGCACGACCCGGCACGGGAGATCCGCTTCTCCGAGCACCTCGAACTAGACCTTTCCACGGTGGTGCCGTCGATCGCCGGACCGAAGCGGCCCCAGGACCGTATCGACCTCACCGACGCCAAGAAACAGTTCCGCAGGGACATCCACAACTACGTCAGCTCGGTGGGTGACGTGGCACTGGACGAGGCCCTGGAGGAGTCGTTTCCGGCCTCCGACGTCCCGGCGATGACGTCGACGCTGCGGCACGCCGGGGGGCCGGGTGCCACCGGTCGACCTTCGACGCCGGTCCCGGTCACCATGTCCGATGGGCGGACATTCGAGCTGGACCACGGGGCGGTTACCATCGCATCGATCACCTCGTGCACCAACACCTCGAACCCCTCGGTGATGCTCGCCGCGGCCCTCTTGGCCCGCAACGCAGTGAACCGCGGGCTCGCCTCCAAACCGTGGGTCAAGACGTCCGTTGCCCCCGGGTCAAAGGTGGTCACCGACTACTACGACAGATCCGGGCTCACTCCCTACCTCGAGAAGCTCGGGTTTTTCGTGGTGGGGTACGGCTGCGCCACGTGCATCGGAAATTCGGGGCCACTGGAACCGGAAATTGCCGCGGCGATCCAGGATAACGACCTGTCCGTGGCAGCAGTGCTCTCCGGGAACCGCAACTTTGAGGGCAGGATCAACCCTGACGTGAAAATGAACTACCTCGCGTCGCCGCCGCTGGTGATCGC
Source organism: Arthrobacter glycogeni (assembly GCF_054510815.1). Lineage (NCBI taxonomy): Bacteria > Bacillati > Actinomycetota > Actinomycetes > Micrococcales > Micrococcaceae > Arthrobacter > Arthrobacter glycogeni. Next base: position 30,069 of record NZ_JBTNDV010000014.1, on the reverse strand, counting down.
CTACGCTTTGGCGGGCACAATGGACTTCAACTTCGAGTCGGATCCGTTGGGCCGCGACGACGACGGCGTTGACGTCTTTCTGCGCGACATCTGGCCCAGCCCGGTCGAGGTCCAGCTCACCATTGACTCGTCCATTGACGAGGCGATGTTCGCCGCAGGGTATGAGGGAGTGTTCGACGGCGATCACCGGTGGAAAGCCCTGGATACTCCCGAGGGTGACACGTTCGCCTGGAATGAGAACTCCACCTATGTGCGTAAGCCGCCGTACTTCGAGGGGATGAAGGCCGCGCCGAATCCGGTGACCGACATTTCGGGAGCGCGGGTGCTTGCCAGGCTGGGAGACTCGGTGACCACCGATCACATCAGCCCGGCCGGCTCGTTCAGGTCGGACAGCCCGGCCGGACGCTACCTGCTGGAACACGGAGTGGCGCGGAAGGATTTCAACTCGTACGGGTCCCGTCGCGGGAACCACGAGGTGATGATCCGAGGAACCTTCGCCAATATCCGGCTGCGCAACACCCTGCTGCAGGGGGTGGAAGGCGGATTCACCCGAGACTTCACCCAGACCGGCGGCCCGCAAGCCTACATGTACGATGCCGCGGTCAACTACGAGGCGGCCGGTGTTCCATTGGTGATCCTCGCTGGAAAGGAGTACGGCTCCGGTTCGTCCCGGGACTGGGCGGCGAAGGGCACCGCTCTGCTCGGCGTCCGCGCCGTGATCGCCGAGAGCTACGAGCGGATCCACCGCTCCAACCTGATCGGAATGGGAGTGCTGCCGCTGCAGTTCCCGGTGGGGGAAAGCGCCGCGACCTTGGGCCTCACCGGCACCGAGACATACGCCGTCGACGGCGTGACGGTCCTCAACGAGGGCAGCACCCCAGCGACCGTGAGGGTCAGCGCCGTACCGGAGGAGGGCGGCGACATCATCACCTTCGATGCGGTGCTGCGCATCGACACCCCGGGTGAAGCGGAGTACTACCGCAACGGCGGTATTCTTCACTACGTGCTCCGACAGCTCACAGCGATCGAGCGCCTCTGACCGTCAACCCGCGTTAGAGTTAATGACCCGCAGGTGTACGTCCGGCGGGAATGACCAACGCAAGGAGGCTCCGATGGGACTCTTGGAAACCATCCGCCACCCTCAGGACCTCAGCCGGCTGACCGCCGACCAGCTGGTCCGTCTGGCAGCGGAGATCCGTGACTTCCTCATCACGAATGTGTCCCGCACCGGTGGCCACCTCGGCCCCAACCTGGGGGTCGTCGAGCTCACCCTCGGCATTCACCGGATCTTCGATTCCCCCCGTGATGCAGTGATCTTCGACACGGGCCACCAGTCCTACGTGCATAAACTGCTGACCGGACGGCAGGACTTCAGCACCCTCCGTCAACAGGGCGGCCTCTCCGGCTACCCCTCACGCGCCGAATCCGAACACGACGTCGTGGAAAGCTCCCATGCGTCCTCCTCCCTGTCCTGGGCCGACGGGATTTCACGCGCCCGGGTGATCGCCGGTGAAGGTGACCGCTACACGGTGGTGCTGGTGGGCGACGGCGCCCTGACCGGCGGAATGGCCTGGGAAGCGATCAACAACATTGCGGCCGACAAACGACGTCGCGTAGTGATTGTTGTCAACGACAACGGCCGGTCCTACGCGCCGACCATCGGGGGTGTGGCCGACTACCTGGCTTCCCTGCGACCAACCCTTGACACCGTCCGCACCCACCGCGTCTATGAAGGGACCCTCGACTGGTCCAAACGGCGCCTCCAGAACGGTGGCCCGCTCGGCCGCTTCACCTACAAGAGCCTGCACGCCACGAAAAAAGGCATCAAGGACTGGTGGGCCCCCCAGGGTCTGTTCGAAGACCTTGGCATGAAGTACATCGGACCCATCAATGGCCACGATATGGCTGCCGTAGAGCATGCCCTGCACCAGGCGCGCAACTACGAGGGACCGGTGATCGTCCATGCGATCACGGAGAAGGGCTACGGCTACGCGCCGGCCCGGGCCCACGACGCCGACCAGTTCCATGCCGTCGGTATCATCGACCCCGAAACCGGACAACCGGTTGGCGCGGCCGGACCGCAGTCCTGGACCAGCGTGTTCGCCGACGAAATTGCTGCCATCGCCGACGAGCGCAAGGACATCGTCGGCATCACCGGCGCCATGCTGATCCCTGTGGGGCTGCACAAGTTTGCCGAAAAGTACCCTGAACGGGTGTTCGACGTCGGCATCGCCGAACAGCACGCGCTCACCAGCGCTGCGGGGATGGCCTTCGGCGGGCTGCACCCGGTGGTGGCATTGTACGCCACGTTCCTGGGCCGAGGATTTGACCAGCTCCTGATGGACGTCGCCCTCCACAAGGCGGGGGTCACCGTGGTGCTGGACCGCTCGGGTGTCACCGGCCCCGACGGTGCGAGCCACCACGGGATGTGGGACATGGCAATGCTGCAGATCATTCCCGGGCTGCATCTGGCAGCACCTCGTGACGCCACCAGGCTCCGCGAGGAACTCAGGGAGGCTGTTGCCATCGGCGACGCGCCGAGCGTCGTACGGTATTCGAAAGGCGCTGTCGGCGCTGAGGTGCAGGCGATTGAACGGCTCGACGACGGCGTTGAGGTGCTAGCCCGCAGGCCCTCCGGTTCGAGCAACAACGACGTCCTCATCGTCAGTATCGGCGCGATGAGCGAACTGGCTCTGGATGTTTCCAACCGGTTGGGCGCACAGGGGATCAGCTCGACGGTGATCGATCCGCGCTGGGTGCTGCCGGTCCGTCGATCAGTAATCACCATGGCAGCCGAACACCGGATTGTGATCGTGATCGAGGACGGGGTGCGCGCTGGCGGTGTCGGATCACGGATCCGGCAGGAGATGCGTGCCGTCGGGGTGGACACCGCGCTCAACGAGGTGGGACTGCCCGTGGAGTTCCTTGACCACGGCACGCGAACCGAAGTGTTGGAACGGGTTGGGTTGACCGCGCGGAAAGTAGCCCAGGACGTCGTCGAGCAGGTACTGGGCACCAGGGTGCCCGTCGCCCGTCCGCTCCCCGGGCTCACTTCACCAGTGACCGGGCAGTTACCCACGCTCTGACAGGCTCGGCTGACCAGGCAATGAAGTGCCCGGGAGCGCAAAAACGCTGTCCGCGAAAGCAGGGCGTCAGAAACAGTCTGTGAGACAATGAACGTGGCTGGCAGGGGAACCACATTCCCCGGCCGGTCCAGTGACAGGCTTCCGGCTGTGCTGGCGACGCTTCTGCGTGCATCGTGAAAACATCCTGACGGGTGGGATGCCGAGAATCCGCTGTGCAGGCCAACCGCTGGGAAAGCAGCGGATAGGGAAAAGCGCCACTGGTCTTCGAGTGATGCCGCACCCCACGGATGGTGCGACCTCGAAGCTCACTAGACGACTTCCGGTGGACGCGAGGCGCCAAGGCCCGCCGACAACCGACATACTGCCCCCGGGGGCGTCGGAATGTGGCCGACGCCGCAGGGGCTGGAGCAAAACACCATATGGATAATCAGCAGAACACCACGGACCAGATCCCCACGGACCAGAACCCCACGGACCAGATTCAGGACTCCGCGCAGGAGCAGCTCGACGTCCCAGTGACCAAGGCAGCCCGGACCCGCCGCAAAAAGGCAGAGCCTGCGGCGGGCAAAGCAGAGCCTGCGGCGGGCGCCAGCGGCGAGTCAGCGACCACTGAAGCACCAGAGCCAGCTGCAGCGCCGAAGCGGCGTGCGACGCGCAGCCGCAAGGTTGCTACCAGCGACGTCGTGCTCCCCGAGGCACCGTCCGCGCCGTCCGCCGGTGCTGGCGAGATGAACGCTGACGCTGCTGCTACCGCTGGTGACGCTCCGGCTATCATTACCGACGCTCCGGCGACCACTCCCGACGCTGGCGCGGTCGCCGAACCCGTCGCCGAGAAGGCGGTGATGGCCCCAGCCCGCCGCCGCGCGCCCCGGAAGGCCAGCAGCCCCTCCGGAGCACCCGCTGCCGTCGAACCCACCGTCGAGAAAGCGCTGGCCCCCGTCGCCCAGGCGGCCGACGTCGTCGCCACCGAAGCCACCGATGTTCCGCCGGCCGACGTCGCACCGGCACCAGTGAAAAAAATTACCCGCCGCCGGTCGACGGCCGCGCAGAAGCAGGTGCCGGTTCCCGAGGAAACTGCTCCCGCAGCAGTTGAAGGTCAGGACGCCCCCGTGGAAGCGCAGGCCGACCCGGCACCGATCGATGCGGCCCAGGTTGAGGCGGCCGAGACTGCCAAGGAGGCGGCCCCCGTTTCACCGGCGCCCGTTTTCCCGGCCCCCGTGTCCTCGGCAGCCGACCCGTTCGCCATCCCCGCGTCACTGTTTCACGCACCCGACCTGACAGTTGCTCCGACCCCGGTCAGGGAAGCTGACGCCGCCGCGGCGTCCGACGCCGAAGATGATGACGACGACGATAGTGACACCGAGCCCGGAGGGCGCCGCCGTCGTCGTAATCGCCGCAGCCGGGGTAAGAGCCGTAGCGACCAGGACACACCCAGCGACGAGGCCGGCCCAGCCGACGAGGCCAGCCCGGACGGCGACAGCGATGACGGTGTGACGTCGCGTCGTCGTCGGAGGCGTCGCCGTGGAGATCAGGACCTTGAACTGACCGGCGGTCAGGACGACGATCCCCCCAACACGGTGACCCGGGTCCGGGCACCCCGGCAGGTGCAGGAAGCCGCACCCTCCAACAAAGTCACCAGCGTCAAGGGATCCACCCGGCTGGAGGCCAAGAAGCAGCGTCGCCGCGAGTCCCGCGATACCGGGCGCCGCCGCCAGGTCATCACCGAAGCCGAGTTCCTGGCGCGTCGCGAATCGGTGGACCGGCAAATGATCGTCCGCCAGCGCGATGACAGGATCCAGATTGCTGTCCTCGAGGACGGGTTGCTTGCTGAGCACTTCGTGTCCAAGACGCAGCAGGATTCGCTGATCGGCAACGTGTACCTGGGCAAGGTCCAGAACGTGCTGCCCAGCATGGAAGCAGCGTTCGTTGATATTGGCCGCGGCCGCAACGCGGTCCTGTACGCCGGTGAGGTCAACTGGGATGCGTCACGCCTCGATGGGCAGCCACGCCGCATCGAACTGGCGTTGAAGTCCGGCGACACCGTCCTGGTGCAGGTCACCAAGGATCCGGTGGGCCACAAGGGCGCCCGTCTGACCAGCCAGATTTCCCTCCCCGGACGCTACCTCGTGTACGTGCCGGGTGGCTCCATGACCGGGATTTCCCGGAAGCTGCCGGATGTGGAACGCAACCGGCTCAAGCGCATCCTTAAAGACCGTCTGCCCGAGAACGCTGGCGTGATCGTCCGCACCGCAGCGGAGGGCGCCAGCGAGGAAGAGCTGACCCACGACATCAACCGGCTGCGGTCACAGTGGGAGACCATTGAGGCCAAGTCGGGCTCCACCAAGTCACTGGCTCCGGAGCTGTTGTACGGGGAGCCGGACCTGACCATCAAGGTGGTCCGTGACGTCTTCAACGAAGACTTCTCCAAACTCATCGTCTCCGGTGAGGAAGCCTGGGACACCATCGAGGCCTACGTCATGTACGTGGCCCCCGATCTGGTGGGCCGCCTGGAGAAATGGACCGGCAATGAGGACATTTTCTTCGCCAGCCGGATCGATGAGCAAATCCACAAGGCCCTCGACCGGAAGGTCTTCCTGCCCTCCGGCGGGTCGCTCGTCATTGACCGCACCGAGGCTATGACCGTGGTTGACGTCAATACCGGCAAGTTCACCGGTAGCGGCGGAAACCTCGAAGAAACCGTCACCAAGAACAACCTGGAAGCCGCAGAGGAAGTGGTCCGCCAGCTCCGGCTGCGGGACATCGGTGGCATCATCGTCATTGACTTCATCGATATGGTCCTTGAAGCCAACCGGGATCTCGTCCTGCGTCGGATGGTTGAATGTCTTGGCCGGGACCGCACTAAGCACCAGGTTGCCGAGGTGACCTCCCTGGGTCTGGTCCAGATGACCAGGAAGCGGATGGGCACCGGGCTCCTGGAGGTCTTTGGCGAGAACTGTGAGCACTGTGATGGACGCGGCGTCGTTACACATGACGAGCCGGTGGAACATAAGCGGCACGTCGTTGCCCCCGATAACCACCAGCAGCACCTCCGCCAGGAGAAGGTATCCCGCAGTGAACGCAAGCGCAATCGGAGCCGGCCCAGTTCGCCGGCCGACGACGAGCAGCAGACACCCGAGGTGCCACAGGACGATGCCGAGCGCCAGACCCGCGCCGAGGCGGCTAGGGTGGCGCTTGCGAGCATCGCCGCGGCTACCCACGCAGCGCATGAGGCCGAGGGACTCCCCGCGGCCCACAATGCCGCGGAAGTGGTGCTGACAATCAACGGGGAGACCGTCAGCCTGCCCCGCGCGGAGAGCAGCGACGCCGAAGTGCTGGGGGCGGGCCGGTTGACCCTCGACAGCCTCACCCAGGCGTTCGACCGGAAGCCTGCGACAGCTGATTCCGCTTCCGAACCGGCGGTCGAATCGGCGGTGGACTCGGTTGGTGAACCGACGCCTGCGCCCGAGCCAGCTCCCCGCAGCCCGCGGCGTAACCGGCGCAGGGCCGCCAGCAGCGCCCAGGGGACCGCTGCAACCTCGGTTATCGAACGGAAGCAGGCAGACCAGGACGGGGTAGCCGAGCACCCGGCGGCACGGTTTGTTGCGACAGCCCAGGCTGAGCCCCGCACGGTGGTGCCCGCAAGGGATGAGCCGATGATCCTCGGGGTAGGGGTTCCCGCGTCCGAGTTGTAGACGCAGGTCCGGTCCGGCGGTGGACTGCGACTCGCCCACACCCTGGGTGATTTGCAGGAACCCGCCGAACTGGCGTAATCTAGATCCTCGGTGCGTTCGCCTTCTAACCGGTCATCCGGGGCGTCGATGCACAGCGTCAGCGGTAGGACCAACTAGTGTGGTTTGCCGGTGTAAGTACGCACACCAGTAGTTTTCCAAGCAGAGTTGTCGAGAGAAGTGAGTTCCCAAGTGGTGTACGCGATTGTCCGCGCAGGCGGCCGCCAAGAAAAGGTTTCCGTGGGAGACCTCGTAACCCTTGACCGCGTCACCGGTAAGGCCGGCAGCAGCTTTCAGCTGCCCGCCCTCCTTCTGGTCGACGGCGACAAGGTAACCTCAGCAGCAGACGACCTGGCAAAGGTTGCTGTCACTGCCGAGATTATTGAGAATCTTCGTGGACCGAAGATTGTCATTCAGAAGTTCAAGAACAAGACCGGCTACAAGAAGCGCCAGGGTCACCGTTCTGAACTGACCCGCGTCAAGATCACAGGCATCAAGTAACCTCTTCGTTCTTTATCAAAAGGTAGGCAAAGCAGATGGCACATAAGAAGGGTGCGAGTTCCACTCGCAACGGTCGCGATTCAAACGCCCAGTACCTTGGCGTCAAGCGGTTCGGTGGACAGGTTGTCAAGGCTGGCGAAATCATTGTTCGCCAGCGTGGCACCCACTTCCACCCCGGCGCTGGCGTTGGCCGCGGCGGAGACGACACGCTGTTTGCACTGGAGGCAGGCTCGGTGGAGTTCGGTAGCCGCCGTGGACGTCGCGTCGTCAACATCGTCGGCGCGGTCGCAGAGTAGTTCCTGCGCACCAGGCATTGGCAGTGAGGTGGGGTGAGCCGATCCGGCTCGCCCCACTTTCTTTTTAAGCCGGGATAGACTCGGCATCAATTCGCAATTTACGAAGGAGATCAACGTGGCAAGCTTCGTTGACCGGGTGGTTCTGCATGTGTCGGGCGGGACCGGCGGTCATGGCTGCGTTTCCGTCAAGCGTGAAAAGTTCAAGCCGTTGGGTGGCCCCGACGGCGGTAATGGCGGCGACGGCGGCAGCATCATTCTCCGCGTCGACTCCCAAACCACCACCCTCCTCGACTACCACCATGCACCCCACCGCCACGCCACCAACGGCGGCAACGGTATGGGCGACTGGCGCGGCGGCAAGCAGGGAGAAACCCTCATCCTCCCGATGCCAGACGGCACAGTCATCAAAACCAGGGACGGCGAAGTACTCGCCGACCTGGTCGGCGAAGGCGCCGAGTTCATCGCCGCTTCAGGCGGCCAGGGCGGTCTCGGAAACTCGTCGCTGTCCTCCCAGAAACGCAAGGCACCCGGGTTCGCACTACTGGGCATCCCGGGTGACGCCCGGGATATCGTCCTTGAGCTGAAGTCGATCGCGGACATTGCCCTGGTCGGCTTCCCGTCCGCCGGCAAATCCAGCCTCGTCGCCGCGATGTCAGCGGCACGCCCCAAGATTGCCGACTACCCGTTCACTACGCTGGTACCGAACCTCGGCGTCGTCGAGTCCGGCGATGTGCGCTACACCATCGCCGACGTGCCGGGCCTCATCGAGGGTGCCAGCGAAGGCAAGGGTCTGGGCCACAACTTCCTGCGTCACGTCGAGCGCTGCGCTGCGCTGGTGCACGTCCTTGACTGCGCCACCCTGGAGTCCGACCGGAACCCGCTGCACGACCTCGATATCATCGAGCGCGAACTGGAAAAGTACGCGGTCGACATGAGCTTCGCCGGCCCGGACGGCGACGTCGTACCCTTGAATCAGCGGCCCAAGCTGATCGCCCTGAACAAGGTCGATGTGCCTGACGGCAAGGATATGGCGTCCTTCGTCCGTCCCGAGCTCGAGGCGCGCGGATACCGAGTGTTCGAGGTGTCGGCGTCCAGCCACGAAGGGCTGCGGCAGCTCGGCTTCGCGATGGGCGAGATCGTCACCGCCGCCCGCGCAGCGCTGAAGGCAACACCACCGAAGATCACACCGCCGATCCTCCGGCCCCGGGCCGTCAACTCCCGCGGGTTCATCATCCGCAACGAGGAGAAGAACCTCCTGCCACTGTTCCGGATTATCGGCGAGAAGCCGGTGCGCTGGGTCAAGCAGACCGACTTCAACAACGACGAGGCCGTGGGCTACCTGGCCGACCGGCTCGCGAAGCTCGGCGTCGAGGAACAGCTCTTCAAGAGCGGTGCCAAGCCGGGTGACACCGTCGTCATTGGTGAGGGCGACGGAGTCGTCTTCGACTGGGAGCCGACCATGATGGGTGGTGCCGAACTGCTCGCATCACCGCGTGGCACCGACATCCGTCTGGCCGAGTTTGTGCGACCGACCCGCGACGAAAAACGCGAGGATCATCAGGAACGCAAGGACGCCCGGGCCGCGGCACGCCTCGATTTGGAGATAGAGCGTAAGGCCGGAATCTGGACCGAATCGGTCAACTACAAGACGCGGACCTCCCCTGGAACCACCATCGAGACCTCGCAGGCCGTGCCCGAAGGCGAGTCAGCACCCGCCGACCAGCAAAACGACGAACCGGCACCCGCGCACGATAGCGAAGAAACCGGACGCTGAGGGTGACGACGACGTCAAAGCGCGCGCTGAAGACTCGGTCCGGCCTCGCGAAAGCGAAGCGGATTGTCGTCAAGGTGGGCTCGTCGTCGCTCACCTCCATCTCCGGCGGGCTCTCCGAGGAAGCCCTGGTGGGCCTGTCCGATGTACTCGCTGCACGCCGGAACGAGGGCACCGAAGTCATTCTGGTTTCCAGCGGCGCCATTGCTGCCGGGCTGGCGCCGCTCGGCCTGAAACGGCGGCCAAATCAGCTGTCATCCCAGCAGGCTGCGGCAAGCGTCGGTCAGGGCCTCCTGATGGCGAGATACACTGCCGCCTTCGGCGCGCACGGGGTCACCGTCAGCCAGGTGCTACTCACCGCAGAGGACCTGATTCGTCGGGGTCACTACGCCAACGCGCACCGGGCCATGGAACGGCTACTGAACTTCGGTGTGGTGCCCATCGTCAATGAGAACGACACGGTTGCCAGCCACGAAATCAGGTTCGGGGACAACGATCGCCTGGCCGCGCTGGTGGCGCACCTGGTGAAAGCCGACGCCTTGGTGCTGTTGTCCGACGTCGATTCCCTGTACGACGGCCCGCCGAAAGACGGCGCCCAGCGGATCCCAGAGGTCCGCGGACCGGAGGACCTCGAGGGTGTGGAAATTGGCCGGACAGGCAAGGCGGGGGTCGGTACTGGGGGCATGGTCACCAAGGTGGAGGCGGCGACGATTGCCGCCAGTTCCGGGATCCCCGCCCTGGTCACCTCAACCGACAATGCCGCTGCAGCGCTGGCGGGCGCCGACGTCGGCACCTGGTTCAGCACCAGCGGCCGCCGGCAGCCTATCCGCCTGTTGTGGCTTGCGCACCTTGCCGACATTCGGGGCACCCTCACACTCGATGATGGCGCGGCGAAAGCAGTCGGGGAGCGCAGGCGGTCACTGCTCCCCGCGGGAATCGTCTCGGTCGGTGGCGACTTCGAAGCCGGCGATCCGGTAGCCATGGTGGACGTCGGCGGGCATGTCGTCGCCCACGGTCTGGTCAACTACAGCTCATTCGAACTGCCCAGGATGCTCGGCCGGACGACTCGCGAGCTGTCCAAAGAGCTCGGCCGCGAATACGAGCGCTCAGTGGTTCACGTGAACGACCTTGTGGTGCTTCGTTAGACTAGGCGCATGACATCAGTGACCGAACAGCAGACCGATGTAACAGCCGCTGTCCACGCCATTGCCGACCGCTCACGCGAAGCGGCGCGGCTGGTGGCCGCAGCCAACCGGGCAGCCAAGGACCGGGCACTTCTCGCCATCGGTGCGGATCTCGTGGCCAACAGTTCGATGGTTCTGGCAGCCAACGCTCTTGACGTTGAAGCCGGGCTGGCCAACGGCACGTCGAAGGCGTTGTTGGACCGGCTGAGTCTCACCGAGGACCGGATTGCCGGGCTCGCCGAAGCGCTGCAGAATCTGGCAGGGCTTCCCGATCCAGTGGGCTCCCTGGAACGGGGGCAGACGCTGCCCAACGGGGTCCGGATGCGCCAGGTCCATGTGCCGCTGGGCGTCGTCGCGGCCATCTATGAGGCGCGGCCCAATGTGACAGTCGACATTGCAGGCCTGGCCCTGAAGAGCGGCAACGCGGTGATCCTGCGCGGTGGAAGCGCCGCAGCCCACACCAACTCGGCGTTGGTGGACCTGATCCGGGAGGCCTTGGTCCGTTCGGGTCTTCCCGCCGATGCTGTGCAAAGCGTCGATCAGTACGGACGCGAGGGTGCCACTGTGTTGATGACGGCGCGCGGCCGGGTGGATGTCCTGATTCCCCGTGGCGGGCGCGACCTCATCCAGACGGTAGTCACCAATTCGTCGGTGCCCGTGATTGAAACCGGCGAAGGGAACGTTCACATTTTCGTTGACCAAAGCGCCGATCAGGCGATGGCCGTCGACATCCTGCTGAACGCCAAGACTCAGCGCCCCAGTGTCTGCAACACGGTGGAAACCCTTCTCGTCCACAGTGACTCCAGCGCCACTGCTGACGTGTTGCGGGCCTTGGCCGGTGCCGGGGTTCGGCTGCACGTCGACCAGCGGACCCTTGACAGCCTGCCCGACGGCGTCGAAGCAGACCTCGCCACCGACGACGATTGGGCCCGCGAATACATGGACCTCGACCTCGCAGTCGCCACCGTGGACTCTCTGGACGAGGCCATCGGCCATATCAGGCGGTGGACGTCGGGGCACACCGAAGCGATCATCACCAATGATCTGGGTAACGCGGAGCGGTTCATTGCCGGCATTGACTCGGCGGCAGTGATTGTCAATGCCTCCACTCGTTTCACTGACGGCGCCGAGTTGGGTTTGGGCGCCGAGGTGGGGATTTCGACGCAGAAAATGCATGCACGCGGTCCGATGGGACTGCGCGAGCTGACCACGACCAAATGGATTCTTCAGGGTGATGGTCAGGTCCGGTCCTAGGGCCACGCCACGAAGCGCGTAACATGGGAGGGAACCTAATCGCCGGCTGGTGTTGACCGGCTAACCAGCACCTCAAATTTCAAGGGGAGAATATATGCTTTCTCAGCTTCTCACTGCCACGCTCCTAGCCAGCGAGACTGGCGGGGAACACACGGTCGTCGAACTGCCGATGGACCCGGTGCTGTATGGGGCACTCATCATGAGTGCACTGGTGGCCCTGATGTTCGTGACGCTGGCCTTTTCCAGCCTGGGCAACCGCCACGAGGCCGTTGAGGAGCATGCCGATCCGCACAAGCAGCACCCCAACAAGCACGACCACGGCGAATCCTCACACCGCTGAACGCGGCAGTGGGGAAGGACCTAAGTCACACGACGTGAATCCAGCTGACAGAGCACACCCGGACGGGAGTCCGTGGCGTTTGGGCGTCATGGGCGGAACGTTCGACCCGATCCATCACGGTCACCTGGTGGCCGCGAGCGAAGTCGCCGCGGTGTTCAACCTTGATGAAGTGGTGTTCGTCCCCACCGGGCAGCCTTGGCAGAAGGCGGACCGTGAGGTCAGCGCCGCCGAGCACCGGTACCTGATGACTGTGGTGGCAACGGCATCGAACCCACGCTTCACCGTCAGCCGGGTAGACATCGACCGTCCCGGTCCTACCTACACCATCGACACACTGCGCGATCTCAAGGCGGCTCGGCCCGAGGCTGAGCTGTTCTTCATTACCGGCGCCGACGCCATGGCCCAGATCCTGTCCTGGAAGAACGCTGACGAATTGTGGTCTTTGGCCCACTTCATCGGAGTCACCCGCCCGGGCCACGAACTTGATGGGCGTGGCCGGGACGTGAGCCTTCTGGAGGTTCCGGCGATGGCGATCTCATCGACAGACTGTCGGCGACGGGTCGCCCTCAACGACCCTGTTTGGTATCTTGTGCCCGACGGCGTGGTGCAGTACATCGCCAAGCACGAGCTTTACCGCGACGCGGCCGGAACCACTAGGCCACACGATGTACACAACGACCTGAAATCTACTACTGGGTGAGAAAGCAATGAGTGACAGCAACGAATCCGCACACAGCCGGAAGTCCCATCGGCATACCCGCGGGACGAATGCTGACGAACAGACACTGGAGCCACAGGCCGGTGAGCTGGTGAACAGCAGGCTCGTGCATACCGATCTGGTTGCTACCGAACGGCGTAGCCGCCGCGCTGCAGATGCCCCGGTGGACGCTCAAACCGTACACCCGGGAGAACGGGTCTCCCAGGCCCGTGCCCGGGACCGTGAGGCGTTGCGGGCATATCGTGCACTGGCAGAGCAGCGCCCCAGCCCCGAGCAGACGGTCGAGCCGTTCCGCCGCCAACGCCGCGGCCAGGAGGGCACCACCGCAACGCAGAGCCATCAGGCGCTGCCGCGCACCCCCGACGCCGAGTCTGCGCCTGAGGTCGACCGCCCGGCTGCCGGGCTGGGACCCGTGCGGGAAGGAGGCAGGAGGGACCGTCGTCGTCGGCCAGACGACCCAGCAACCGACACCGGCGGGCTTGTCACTGAGCCGACCGGGCAGGAAGGGGTGCTGGACGATCGGCAAACCGCACCTGACCTCGACCAGATGAGCATCGGGCAGGCGCTGGCCGCCCGGCAGGCCATTGTCCGCCAGGCACAGGCGCAGGTCGTCAAGATGGCAGCGGGCCGGGAGGATGATCCGTTCACGGTCGACCTGGAGATCCTGGCACAGCAGAAAGCGCTGGCCGAGCGCGCCGCCGTGCTGAACAGCCGTGCACAGAAGATGCAGCAGCTTTCGCAGGCAAATGAACAGCGGAAGCCGAGCGTCAACGATCCCACCACTGCTCACAATCTACCGATTGTCTCGCCGAAGGAATTCATCCGCGTGCCGGGGTTTCCCCACTCGGCGCCGAAGGCAGCAGCGACGTCGGCGGCGGTTCCCATCGGAGCACGGACAGCGCATGGGCTCGAACCACTCGACGCCATGACGGCGGGGCTGGCGCGGGTCAAACGCCTGCAGCTAGTGCAGTATTCCATTGTCAGTCTGGGCGCTCTGGCGCTCGTCACCGGGATCATGATGATTGCCGGTGTCCTCAATTGAACTTGACGACTGACCACACACAAGGAGATCAGTGAGCGCTAACGAAACGTCCATCGCGATTGCCCGGGCGGCTGCACATGCAGCGTCGGAGAAAATCGGTCAGGACATTGTTGCTATTGACGTCAGCGAACGGCTGGCAATTACCGACGTCTTCCTGGTTGCTTCGGCATCCAGCGAACGGCAGGTCAACTCGATCGTGGACGGCATCGAGGAGGAACTGTCCAAACAGGGGCTGAAGCCGGTCCGGCGTGAAGGACGCAGCGAGGGCCGGTGGGTCCTCCTGGATTACCTGGACGTGGTAATTCACGTCCAGCACGAGGAGGACCGCGTCTTTTACGCGCTGGAACGTCTCTGGGGCGATTGCCCGGTCATCGACCTGCAGCTTGAAACCACGCCTGCTGCTCCTGCCGACGTTGCTACTGCTACTGCCGCCGCCGAGTGAGGGTTGCCGCCGCTGATTCCACCGGCGTGCGGAGGATCATTTTCTGGCGGCACGGGCGGACCGAGTGGAATGCGCGTGGCCTGTTTCAGGGCCAGGAGGACATTCCCCTCGACGAGGTTGGCCGGCAGCAGGCACGAGAGGCTGCCGCCGAGCTGTCGCATCTTGCGCCGGCTCGGCTCCTTTCCTCGGACCTGCTGCGTGCGGCTGACACCGCAACTGAGCTGGCATCGCTGACGGGGTTGGCTGTGCAGTTGGATGCCCGGGTCCGGGAAACTCATGCGGGGGAGTGGCAGGGGCTGTCTTTCGAGGATATTGCCGCACGGTTCCCCGATGATCAGGAAGCCTGGCATGGTGGCGATCCAGAGGCGCGGGCCGGCGGGGTGGAGAGCCGTGTTGACGTGGGGCGCCGGATGGCCGAGGGCACGCTCGACGCCGTATCCGGCCTTGCGGCTGGCGAGACGTTGGTGGTGGCGAGCCATGGTGGTGCGATCCGTGCCGGGCTGGCAGCGCTGATGGGATTGCCCCCTCAGCTGTGGTCCTCGCTGTCTGGTGTCTCCAACTGTCACTGGTCGGTCCTTGAGGAGTTGGGCGGTGGGGCCAAAGCGCTGCCCAGGTGGCAGTTGACCGAGCACAATGTGGGTCTGGCGTCGATGCCTTCCACCCCGTTGGAGGGCTAGTCTCCGCTCCGACGCCGCCGGATTCTGGCCGATTTTGCAGGGGGCGGATTGTTGACTAAACTGAACAAGTTGCTCCGGCCGTTTCGGCGGGGTGGCACCAAGGAATTGGGGCTATGGCGCAGCTGGTAGCGCACCTGCATGGCATGCAGGGGGTCAGGGGTTCGAATCCCCTTAGCTCCACCAAAGATCCGCTAGAACAAAGGGAAGTAGCCCGGTTCTAGCGGATTTTCTTTTGCCCGAAAGGTGGTCTTCCCCCCGCTTTCCCCCCGTTTTGGGGATGGAAACACGGGACAATGCGGGAAGTCACGAGGTAGTTTTGGAGCGACATAAGGCTTAGACCTCTGACATTTGCCACGAGTCGATAAGGGCCACTGAGTGTCCGGTTGTACACACATGCCCGTAAGCATGTTCGTCTGGCTCGCCTCCAAGTCAGTGGACCCATGGGGGCTTACAAGCGGTATCACCCGCCGCGCGTAAGTAGTTGACCGTCACTTATATCCGACGAGGGAAGACTGCGGATCTAGCATAAGTGGAGACTGAAATTAGCCCCTGGTGATCGCCCTCGACCGATCGCCGGTGCGGGTCCTTTGGATGCGTGTCGTCCACGGCGTTGAGGCTGCAATGAGGCAACCTTGAGAACACAAACGAGTTTGAGAAAGGACGGGTCGTGCCTGACAGCCGCCATAAGTACCTCTACGAGCGTCTGGGCGACCACGACTTTCAACAGCTTGTCGGCGCGCTCCTCACCATACGGTTCCCAGATTTCGTCCCGATGCCGCTACGGCAAGCTGACGGCGGCCGTGATGGAGTCGACCCAACCAGAAGACTTGTCTATCAGGTGAAGTGGTCCGTGACAGGCCAGGAGAAGAACCCGGTCTCATGGCTCGACGCTGAGATTGCTAGGGAATCAGACAAGATCAAGCGCTTCGCCGCAGAAGGAACGCGACGGTACGTTCTCGTCACCAATGTACCCAGCACTGGCACGCGAGAGACGGGAACGTTTGACAAACTCAACGCCAAGCTCGACGAGTACTCAAAAGAGTTTGGGCTGCAAATGTCATGCATCTGGCGTGAGGCGCTCAACCCGATGGTCGACTCGGCGCCGACTGAGACCAAGTGGGCCTACGCAGACATGCTCGCTGGCTGGGATCTGGTCCGCTACCTGATCAGCGAGCAAGCTGACGCGGCGAAGGACTCAGGGCTCCGAGATTTGATACGCAAGGTCACGGCTGCACAATGGGGCGAAGACGAGCGCATTAAATTCAGCCAGGTCGAGCTGGATCGGGAACATCTTGCTGAGCTATTCGTGGATGTCCCGGCAGACAGGGTTCGGGTGCCTCGACGTTTGGCATTGGCGGCGTCGAGCACCACCCGCCTCGGTGGGGCGGCCGCATACATTGCAGGAAAGTCCCCGTACCCGTTCACGCTCGTGCTCGGAGCTCCAGGCCAGGGGAAGTCAACCCTGAGCCAGTTCATCTGCCAGGCATTCCGAATCGCCTTCGTCCCTGGGCAGACGGCATCGGCAAGCGGCTTACCCGAGATCAAGGACCCGCGTTTTCCCATTCGGTTCGACCTCGGCGATTACGCCGCATGGATACAGGGCTATGACGTCTTCGACAAGTCGGATACCGCACAGGCAAGGAAGGGCAAGCGGCGATCAGCCGCGAAGGCCACGATCGAATCGTTCCTGGCCGAATTGATGACACACAACAGCGGTCGCGACATCGTAACTTCGATTGAGGTCCAAGAACTGTTCGAACGTGTACCTAGCCTGATCGTGCTCGACGGTCTCGATGAGGTAGGAAACGCCCCTGACAGGAAACGGATTGTCAAGGAAATCGATCTTTTCTGCGCACGCGGAAAGTCTTACGCCGTCGAACCCAAGGTCATAGTCACCACGCGACCCAACTCTGCTGGCCTCGAGGAACCGAACCCCGACATCTTTGAGGTTATCTCGTTGGGCCCCCTTGATGCAGCCTTGCGCGACGAGTACCTACGTAAGTGGTGCGTCGTTCACAACGTCCGCGGCAACGACAGCCGCACGCTCCGTCGGAACTTCACGGAGAAGACACGCGAGCCCTACATCGGTGAACTTGCGGGAAACCCGATGCAGCTCACGATCCTCCTCTTCCTGCTGCGCCAACACGGAGACGCAACGCCAAGTCAGCGCACCGAACTCTACGACGCCTATATGAATCTCCTCCTTGCGAGAGAGGCCAACAAGCATCCTGAGTCCATCCGAAAGCACCGGGCAGATCTCATGGAGATTGTTCCGTTCCTCGGCTGGTATCTCCAGTCGCGTGCCGAGGAAGACGGTCACAGCGGACGTATGGCCGACGACGAAGTAGAAGCCGCCATGAAACACTTCCAGCGGACGTATGGCAAGCCCGAAGATGTCGTCGATGAGTTGTTCGAAGCCGCAACAGATCGCCTCTGGGCGCTGACAAGCAAGGAAGAGGGAACGTTCGAATTTGAAGTGCTGTCGCTTCGTGAGTACTTTACCGCTCGCTACCTTTACCGTTATGCGGGTGAAGGTGACCATCGCTTCGACCGAACAATTGTGTTCCGTGAGCTGCTGAGACGCCCCTACTGGCTCAACACTGTTCGTTTTTACGGTGGCAATGCAACAGGCTCTGACATCTACGTGCTTGAAGCAGGCATCAAGCATGAGCTCAACGACAATTTATCCAAACATGTGCGGGTCGCTGCCTGGAGTCTCGTTTCAGATGGAGTCTTCAACAGCCGGCCACAAGAAGCTGCCACCGTCGTGGACGCGCTCACTGACGATCACGGAAGTCGCTTACTTCTCGAAGCCTTTGATGGCAAGGAGATCACACCTTTGCCGGAGACAAGCCATGCCAACCTGGCTTGGAAGCGACTCACGGCAGCCATATGCGCGAACCCCGATGACCCGCAGAGTCTCGTTCGCGTGCGCATCCTTCGGGAACTGCTGGGTCTCAAAAGTGAGTTTTCCTCTTGGTGGGCGAGTTGCCTGAACGATGCACTCGGGACAAGCAGCGAGACTGCGTGGCTCAACATAGGGGCAGGCTGCGAAGTAACAACCACAGGAAACGTCGACATCCCAGCCCTGTCCGCTGAGGATGGTCAACACGCGCAACTGATCCTCAACACTGGCCTTGTCCCCGCAGCAAGTAGCCCGCTGGAAAATCAGCTCATTCGTGCAGTACTCGATGGGCAGTGCTCGGAAACCATGTCTGTACGCTCGGAACCTGCTCAGATCGCCGTCGCCCTAAGTCCCGCCGAGTTCTATATGTTCGGATCGGACTCACGAACATCCCGGCCATCCGCATCTTCATCCGATCGACGGTCGCAAGCGATACAACAACTCCGAAAATCGGGCTCTCCCTTTACCGAGATCGCAGGGCTTCGTCGCTTTAGGAAAGGGGAGAAGGGCAGCACTTTCCCCTGGGCGAACGCGTCAACAGCACTGCTTCAACACGTAGGACGATGCTGGCTAGTATCAGAAATCGCCCTGATCGGCGCCGCATCACCTCTGCGCAACGGCTACACGGTCGCTTCGGGGACCGTAGCCTTAGGCTCTGCGAGCCACCCAGCGACACTCATCGCACAAACTCGACTGAACAGAGCCAACGCGCACTGGTGGTGTGAGCGGCTTGCTGCGTGTGACGATGATCTGGCGCGGGCTGAATGGGCTCTTGCCCTGTGGTCTGTGGCTGAGGGGCATGTGATTGATGAGCTCCGTGGCCAGCTGGCGCAGGCTGTCGAGCAGATCTCTCCACGGCTCCAACGTGCTCTGAAATTTGCCGCCCAACGAATGGTGGAGGCGGGGTTCCTCAGCCAGCGAATCGTCCCGGGTGCTGTTGGGGGAAAGCTGCCAGAGTTGTTCGCGAACCGCCATCTGTCGTCATCATCGTCCCCGGTGATGGTGTCCGAGCCCCAACGCATCGTTGAACGCAACCCAAAGCCGCTAGCCTCGGTCGCCCGTCGGGCGAAGTGGCTCAAGGTAGACCAGATTGCGATATACCGCTGACAGCGCCCCCACACTCTTTCCGACATCGCCGGTGGTGGAACGGCCGGCAATGTCGGCGTGTCATTTGTCTTCGAGCGGTGCTTAGAGGTCCTTGATGCATTCGTGTGCCAGGGTTCCGCGTTTGAAGTGCAGCTCACGTTCGATCGGCATGCCGTAGTTGCCGCGGACCGCTTCGATCTCCGGCAGGTGGAAGTCGCCCCATTCACCCATGCCGAAGCCCAGATCGGCGTAACCCCAGGCGTTCTTCGTCTTGGGGTCGTACTCGGCGACGTACCAGTCCATGTTGCCCTGGAAGTAGTGGGCCTGCATCTTGATCTCCGCCAGGAGAGTCTCTTGGTTGGTGCCAATAGCGGGCCACCTGTCCATGTCGCGGACGCCTGGGTAGAAGTTGTGACCGCGAAGACGCCGCTGGGTCTCGGCAGGGCGGGGGAGTGGGGCGTCGGCGGCCGGCTCGAGTGGCGAATAGTCGATCGCAGGGGCTTGGAGCTGGATGTCGGGCTCACCGTGGGAGGTGGCAGAGAACTGTCCACCGACGGGGATGCCTCGTGGCTGGCGTGCTGGATTCTCGGTCATACCATCTGGTGTGCGGCAGCGGGCCCCAGCGCCCAGCCATGCGAACAGGTCAGGATTGCACGCAATCTCAGTGGCTCTATCGCCGCTGTGGTCAGGCACGTAGGGTCAGACGATGAGGGAAAACACGACACCGCTGTCCGGCGCATTCTTCAAGATGGTGATCGCCGGAGGATTTACGGGGGCCGCAATCGTGCTCGTGCTCGCTGTAGAGGGGTGGCTCAGTCCGTCCCCACTGCCGGGTTCAGTTTCCGGGTGGGCGCCAGTGTTCGGATTCTTCATGGGCCTGGTGATCGCAGCGTCGGCGGCTGCGTTGGCCATCGGATTACACGCCCTGGCTGCTGCCAAAGCTCCCAAGCTTCGCGTACTGGCGGCGGCCGTCGGTGGTGCCGCCGGCCCGGTAGCTGCGGTCAGTCTGGTCATGGGGGTATCTCCGGTTGACGCACCCGTGGCGGCGATCGGGTGGGCACTGTTATTGCCGACCGCATCCCTTGCCGCCGTCTACTTCACGAGACCGCTCCGGGAATCGGCACAGCAAACGGCGGCCCTAGATAGCGCTCAGGCATAGGCAGACTCCAGCTAATCCCAGGTGCTTTTGAGGATGAACCCTGCGATGCCTTGTTCCTCGACGAAGGCCATGTCCTCAGCCGACATCTTCGCGGTAGACATCACCTGGCGGACGGTGGCACCATCCAAGGTGGCACCACCATGGACAAGCTGCAGAACCGCCACGTTCAGTGGGTGGAGAACGTTGTAGGCCCGGGAATGCACGCTGACCCCATCGAGGCGCAGGGTCTTGCGGTGTTCTTCCCAGCCGTCGGTGTCCCGGTAGTCCTCCATGTAGCGGACCCGCAGTGCTTCCTCTTCGATGGCCTTTGAATCGCGCTGGATCCGGTCCAGATAGGTCCGAACCAGTTCACGCCGTTTACGGAGCGCCCCGTTGTGGATGTCCACGGCGTCGCAGAACTCCAGCAGCTTGGCCAGCTCGTCAGGGTATTCACGCACCACCCTCGGGTCATGGGATTGACCGTCGAAGATCAGCCCCCAGGGGCGGCTGGTGGCTTCGCGGTCATCGAAAGACTTGGTATACCACCGGCTCTCCACGGCAACCGCTACGCCATCCTCATTGCCCGAACGGGTCCTGACCGCTCCGGGGGCGTCCTTCACCCAGAAGGCGGTGAACTTCAGGTAGCTGCGTTCCATGTCCTCTGCTGTGGCTTTGGCGAGTTGCTCTTCCGCCAACTCGGGGGAGTGGACCCAGACGACGATGCGCTTGGCTTCCGCGTCGAAAGTCACAGCGACGATGGACGCCTTCGGGCGCAGGGTCCGCGGCTCGTTCAGGTACCGCTGGTAGCCGGTGGTGTGGCAGAGGGTCGATACCCGGGATTCTAAAGACCCGATCAGCTCATCCGTTTCGGCGTCGGTCAGGAACTCGCGCGGGTTCGTTGAGGTCTCCCACTGCGCCCAGTCATCAGCGGTGTACAGGGGCGTGGTTTTAGCCGCGCGGTTGCCCGGCAGGGTCCACTCGGCACCGGCACCGACCTTCCCGGTTTTCGTGATCGAGTATTCGACCACCCAGACGTCCTCGCGGAAGCCCTGGTCCTTGCCATATTTGAGCGGCTGACGGCTGAACGCCAGGTAGGTGCCGCTGGGCCGGCGGCCGATGAGCAGCAGGTCATCCCCGACGAGGTCCTTCATCTTCGAGAGGGCGACCGCATCCCGGCCAGCGTTGACATTCGCTTTCCCGGCGTGGCGGATCGTGAACTCTTTGATGATCGCTGCGGCCGCTTTCGCTTCGGCGGCAGGGTCTTCACCCTTGACCAGGGGGCGGTGCCATTTGTTGCCGAGCTTCCACCAGTCGACGACCGCGCGGATCCCGGCTTCGGCATCTGTCGCGGTGATCTGCAGGTCTCCGGCCACCTGGGCTGCCAGGTAGGCGATGAACGGGGCCTCGGCGGCCTGCTCCTGTTCCTTGATGAGGATGGCCTGCTTCAGGATCGCGAACATGTCCGTATAGGCGTGGCGTTCTGTTCGGGCTTCGAGGTAGCCGCGCATGGTGGGAATGTCGACCAGATCGATGGGGACTATGAACCGGTCGTGAGCGTAGACGTAGGCGGAGGCGCGCGTCTTGGCGGGTCCGTATTCATGGCCGGACCAGATGTTGTCGGTGCGCGCGTACTTGAAGATGAACCGGTCACCTTCGCGGCGTTCAATCTGGTGGATGACCTTTGAGGAGGGGAAGGAAGCGTCCTTGGGCTTGATTCGGGCGTGGTATCTGTAGCCTCGCCAGTGCTCGTAGGTGTCGCTGCGGAAGTCGTCAAGACCGAACATTCCGATGAACCGCATGCCGGGGCGCAGCTGAGAGTTCAGCTCAGCTAGCCAAGCGTAGAACGGCTTCCTGTTACTGGTCAGGGTCCACTCACCGTCGGCGAGCATGACCGTATGGCCCTTTGCATAGGATTCCGGGTGCAGAAAGGAGACGTTCTCGGGCAGAGGATCGAAGAGCTTGGTCCGGTCGATGAGCCCCTGCAGGATCAGTGCCACCTTCATGAAATGACGCTGCCGGGCGCCCTGGTTCTTCTCGGCGTGCAGCCATTCGCGTGACCCCGGGACCAGGTCAACCTCGACTTTGCGTCCGAGGGCATGGTCGTAACGGGTGGTGCGGAACAGGCCGGTGAACTCGTCGCGGGTCGGGACGAGGTTCGCTCCGACGTCGAACTCTGTGTCCATCCGGCTGATCTGGTCACCGTTGCGAATTATCCAATAGGTGTGCTGATTTTCGCGGTTGCGCATCGCGTTGGCCCACGGGTCCTTGTAGTCCTTGCCGCGGCGGCGGGGGACCAGTGCGACGACGCCGCGCTGTTCGGGGATGATCTGGTTCAGGTGCGCGTCATCAGCCAGGAGCCACTCGTCGAACTTCTCGACGTCCATGTGGTCGATGCCTGCATCGTCGCCGCCGTCGCCGACCAGGATGGCGGTCTCCTCATCCATGGACAGAACCATCTGGCGGATGGTGATCGGGGTATTCAAAGGGGCTTGCTTGCCGCCGCGAAGCCTCAGAATGTACTCGTCCTGACCCAGGTACAGGCCCACTGTCTGGATGACTTCGCCGAGTTGTTTCTGCCGTTCCTCAAGCGGGGCCATCATCTGCTTCATGGCGACCATCTGCCGCTCATATTCGGCCCTCAAGGCATTCGCTGTGGCAGCCATTTCGCGCTGCAGGCGGAGGACCTCGACCCGCTGGTCTGCGGCCGCTGCCTTCACGGACTGGGCTGGGACGATCCCTATGCCAGTCGAGGTGGGCACGAGCGCCTGGGTGCTGGGCGCGTCAAGGTCTTCAAGACGCCGAGCTTCGGCGGCAAGCTCGATGGCTCGCTGCTGGAGCTGCTCGAAGGTGCTGGGCTCTGAAGGCTGAGTAGACATGGACCCCATGTGTACGGAGGACTGGCCGGAGCTCACCAGGAGCTCACCTGAGCGCGCAGGAAGCTTCTAGGCGGCTGCCGGCAGTCCCAGGATCTGCGAGACCGCTGAGCGCCATTCACGGGGGTCTGTGAGCCGGTGCGGGGTGTCGATGTGGGAGTTGTAATCCTGGTGGAACATCAGGTGCTGCCAGGTCGGGGTGTGGGCTCCCGAAATTCTTGGTTTGTCATCCACGAGCACGTCTCCCCGGACAACGGTCTTGTCATGAGTGAGGATCAATTTGTTGACCCACTTCGGGCCCAGCAGCCGCTCAATGTCGGCGAGCTTGCCCGGGACACAGCCGGGGTTGGTCCACGTCGGGGTGGAGACAATGAAGTTCTCGTAGCCTTCCGCCTCGCTTTCCAGCATGGCTTCGATCATGCCCTCGATGGGGTCCAGATTGTCGTACAGACGAGGGTCGTTCAGCGAGGCCATGATCGTGTCGTGGTCGGCGCCTTCCACCCAGAAGTAGTCGAAACCGACGCGGGTGCCCTTGGGGACGACGGGGAAGTTGGAGTCCAAGCTCAGCAGGATTTCGGTGTGGCGGTCATCCCACACGACGAAAGTGCCGTCCATGTCCCAGAGGATTGTCGGCTGGGGCCCGTTCACGAAAGTTCTCATAAAAACCATGTGTACGGCATAGCACCGACATTTCGACGCGGGCTATTTCGCTTGTTGCTTGCTCGCTGGCTGAAACTGCGAGCAGCAGCTGAATCCATTGGCCATTCAATATCCGGGCAGGTATAAGGGCAAGTGTGAGGGTGCGCGCAGTTAGTGAGCTGTTCACCATTGTGGAACGCCCTCGGGCGTGCGCGAAGCAGCTTCGTGAGGGGTACCCGGCATGGTGCTGCGGTGCATTAGTGGGCGGATCAGCCTTTTGTCACTGTGGGCTTGTCTCGGTTGATTGTTCAGGCACTACTTCTGGCGGCCACGCCGCCGGTCTGACGTTGTCCGGCTTCATCTTTGGATCTGTGTCCCAATCGAACGTTGGAGGCGGGTCCCATTGTTTTGGATTCATGAAAGTGACCAAATCTGAGCCGAAATCGACAAACTTGAAGTCTGCTATGCCGGCGAAGTGGGCTCCGTCGAACGAGGTGTTGCCGCTGGTGAAGTGGGCTCCGTCGAAAAAAGTGTTGCCGCTGGTGAAGTGGGCACCTTCGAACCAGGTGTTCTGGCTGGCGAAGTGGGCCCGGTAGAAGTTGGTGCTATCGCCGGAGAAGTGGGTTCCATGGAGCGAGGTGCTTTCGCCGGAGAAATGGGCTTTATCGAACCAGGTGTCTTTGCCGGTGAAGTGGGCTTTATCGAACCAGGTGTCTCGGCTGGTGAAGTGGGCTCCGGAAAACCAGGTGTTGTAGCCGGTGAAGTGGGCTCCGGAGAAGTTGGTGCTTTCGCCGGAGAAGTGGGTTCCATGGAACGAGGTGTTTTCGCCGGTGAAGTGGGCTTCGCGGAACGAGGTGCTACCGGTGAAGCGGGCTTCGCGGAACGAGGTGCTACCGGTGAAGTGGGCTTCGTAGAATACGGCATCCTCAAACACCACGCCATGAAAATCGAAGTTGCAGTATGACCATGAAAAGTCGGCAGTCGTTCGCAAATGGGCCGAAATGACCTCGATGATAGTCTGCCTGACCACGCGGTCGTTCTGCCGGTAGCTGTGATGCTCCTCGATTTCTGGTCGCAACTCGCCGGACGGTCGACGGATGATGAGCTGATGTTGGTGGTTGGCTCCGGTTTCCGGAGAGTAGGGAAGCCGCAAATAGCCGCACAGAACGTCGATGCACTGCTGTCGCTTGAGTCCGCGCACCTGGTCTGCCACGCCGGCCATCGCGTAGACGCCGGCCATCCGGACAGCTGGATCCGTGTGTCCAAGCTGCTGCGCGGCGGCTCCGAATTGCTCGACGAACCGCCCACTTTCCAGGTCCCGCTGCTTGCGATAGGCGACGACAAGGAAGACGACACCACCGACGCCGGCAACGATAGACAGGACAGTCCCAGTCAGATCAGCAGGCTGGACTTGATCGGTACCTACGTCGAGGATCCGCGTAAGGACGAAGGCAGCTGCGATGGCTATGACCAGCGCAGCTGCCAAACCGATGAGCACGGAAAGAAAAAGGGATAACCGCAGTGCCCATTTTCTGGCTGCTGCGCTCTGCGGTCTTAAGATGCTGAAGGTTTTGGTCAGTGTGAACCGCTCGTATGCATTACGGAGTTTGCTCATGCTTGGCCCCTCATCGCCCACCCAGTACCACTCATCCAAGCGAGGAGGTCTGATCCTCACGGCCGCTTCACTGGATCATATGTGCCTAGGTGAGCTGATGGAGTGCTTTAGACCGAGATTCTGTCGGTCAGCCTCAAGCTGGGGGAACGGGTTGCGCATCGAGGAACTGCTCGATGGCTTCAAGGGTGGACGCTGCCGTGGTGATGAAGGTCGGCGGGTTGGCTTCCAGCAGCAGCGCCATTTCGAGCTGCACACGGGCTTCGGCGACGTCGGCGCGGAACTGTCCCTCCCAGGTGTCCACGGCGCCCACGTCCTGCGTGGTCAGGACCAGGGAGGGGAAGGTTTTGGCGATAGCGGAAGCGACGGACGAAATCTTGGGGGAAATGATGATGAGGTCGATGGCGGTCGCTTTCAAATCCCGACGGCAGGCATCAGCCAAATGCAGCGCGATGATCGGCCGCGGAGTATCGGGCGCCATGCTCTGGAGGGTTTCCAGCGTTTCAAGCGCTTCTTGCGGGGTTGAACCGCGGTAGCTCGTGTTGAGGGCTCGTTCAGCCATCACAGATCCTTCAGTTGGAGGTGGTTATCACTCATGTGTACGGGCGGGCCGCTAAAGCTAACCGGATCAGCTGACCGGGACCGCTGGGGCATCCCGTTCAATGCACCAACATTTGCGTACCGGTCGGGCCGTGAGGCGTCCCAGACGCTCCACCGCTGCTAAGAGTTCGGGGAAGATTCCGGACATGATCCTCATCAGTGAACGCCCCGCAGAGGTCGCTGACCGTGCCGTACCCGGTCATTGGGAGGGTGATTTAGTGCTCGGTTCGAACTGCCGGTCAGCTATTGCCACCCTCGTCGAACGCCAGACACGATTCGCGATGCTCATCCATTTACCGGGGGATCACAGCGCGATCACCGTCAGGGATGGTTTGCTGGCCGCCATCAAGACCCTGCCGGCGCACCTGGCCAGATCGCTGACATGGGACCAAGGCACTGAGCTGGCTCAGCATCGCCAGATCACCATGGCCACGAAGATGGCGATCTACTTTTGCGACCCTCACTCGCCGTGGCAGCGCGGGTCCAACGAGAATCTCAATGGTTTGCTGCGCCAGTATTTCCCGAAGGGCACAGACCTTTCCGTCCACTCACCCCAGCGGTTGCTCGAGGTCGCGACCGAACTCAATGACCGGCCGCGTAAAACCCTCGGCGGAATCACCCCCGCATACGCCATGCAACAACTACTATTCGAACCAGAAACCCCTACCGTTGCGACGACCGCTTGAATACACCGATCCTTCTTCAAGACACCCAGTAACCCCTCCGGCGTGGTCAATCGACGGTATATTCGGGGGTGAGCAGGGAGGGGGCAATGTGAAGTTCAGGTTCTTCAAACGTGAGCAACCGATCAAAGTGGAAAACGTACCAGCCCACGGGCCCGGGATCCCGGATCATCATTGTGCGGCCTTTAGCGAGATCATTGCCCGTGCTCAGCAACTATTCGGTGCCGCGGTTGAAACCGGATCGCTCACGGTAGGGGCCGGCCACCTACCGTGGCTCACGGTGGGTGCCCTGTCCATCGTGGGTGAACAATGGATTGTGGTCGACGTCAAAAAGCATTCCGGCTCACTGCATCCCCTCAGATTGGAACTCGATTGGGAGGTCGGCGTGAAGGAAGCGATTGCGGTCCTTGAGGCGTACCAGTACCGCCAACGCCTCGCGCCAACTCCCGGCGATGTTCTAACTGCCAGGGTGATCGCACTGGTAGGTGATGCCGGCAACGTAGCCGTGTCTATGATCCAGGAAGAGTTCTCCCACGTCATCGCTGTGCGGCCTCACCGGGAAGGTTCCGTGCCATTCAACCTCAGCGTCACCACCGGCTTCGTGGTTGTCCTTGAGGGATCAGAACTTGGTTGGTGGACCTTTGGCGGGGACTACGACAATGATGGAACGAGCGAAGCCTTCGAAGTGGTGGGACACCTGGTCCTTCATGGCGGCACCATCCATAGCACTCGGCACAGTTCCGAACTGCTCGACTCAGATGGCATCACCGTAAGTGGACCCCATAGAGACGGTGTGCGGACGAGCGATACCCAAACCGTCGAGTACCTGCCCTATCGAGCGCAATAGATTTCCCGACCAATTGCCCTGCCCCCGTCAAGGATCGCTGAGTAGGACGATAGGACCGCCAACTGAAGCTGCAATTACCCGCCATTCCGGGTTAACAGTCACACCGAAATTGCGGTGTGTCTTGTCCCATGACCCGTGTCCAAATCTATATAGACCAAGCAACGTTGGCGATACGAACCTGCCTTGGCATTAGCTGTCTATGAACAGCGGTTTACCCACGGCCAGGAGTGGCCGCTTGAGGCCGCGTAAGCCGATCCTTCACCCCAACATACGGGCGGGCAAGACCATACGGGACCGCAAAAATCCAGTTCTTCGATAGAGCTTCGGAATCAATCCGGCGCGGCCGACGGAATAAAGCCGATAGCTAGATGTCCCAATCTGTCGAGAGACCCATAATTATTGCGATGATCCCGATAGCAATGACCGCGATGCCAAGAGCTACCACGAATCCCGGGCCAGGAACGTATCCTGTGGAATCGGTGCGCTGAGCCTGTTCCGCGTACCTTCGTTTGGCGTACGCCCCCGCCTTCGAGCGGAAAATAAGGATTGAGCTCCCGAGGATGAAAAATATGATGCCGAGGATAACGGCGGGTAAGAAGATAGGCATTGGATTCCTCGATCAGACGTGACGGTTACCAGTTGAGGTCTAGCAAGGACATGACGAGGCCGACAAGGCCCACGACTATCGCCCCTCCTCCGGTGACCAACATGTTCGTGGATGTTGAGTTTTTGGCAACGCGCTCCCCTGCTTTGCCAAAAGTTGCCCTCTGGGCGTCCGCATTGAGCCGGGCAAGAGATACTCGCTTGACGATGATCAGAATCCCCACAGCAATGAGGACAACACCGGCGATAAAGGCCGGCCAAAAAATGTTCACAATTATCTCGACTCTCGGGTAGGAGTTTCAAATGTAACCTACAGATGATTAGGTGAGCGGCACGAAGGTTTCCCATTCGGAGACGCCGCAAGAACCTCCACCGTAGACAACACTTATCCGCAACACAGCGAGCCGAATAGCCATAGTTATGAGATCTACAGGAACGTCCAGGGTCGCCCGTAAGCCGGTCCTCCATTGCGACACCGAATTCTGCAAATGTATGCGAGTGACTGCATAGTCCAGATTCGGGGGACGCTGGCGTTGCCGTGGTCCACAGTTCAATTGCTGTCGACTTCCGACCCATCTTTCACTCCAAAACCTTCTACTATGCGTGGTGGCTTTCGGAGAATTATAAATAACGGAATCAGGCACATGATTGCTAGTAGAACGTCACCGCCGCCCCAGGTGTCAGTTATCGCCGACCGAACGAATGCGAGACCGATCATGATGAGCACCGAGAATGAGGCGTAGAATCCCCACCTTCGGCGGTTGTTCCACCAAGTCGCGAACGTCCCTGGGTCGGCTTTTGACGCGCTTGCGGACAGCTCGACGTTAAGCTTTCGACCAGTCAAAGCAACCATGGTGGGGATCAAATATAAACCGGCCGCGGTGCTAATCGGTTGGAGACTGCCGCTCGCCAATGTGATGACTCCGGCAACGACTGGCACCCCAAGGAAGATGAGTGGTTTGACTAATTTCGGTTTGATCCTCACAACTTCTAAGCTTACGTGTAGGTCCACCCGTGTCCGAAAGCCGGATCCCTCTACAGGCGCGGCCCGTACACCGATCCCCCACCGCAACGGTTCAGGACGATTCGCACTGGCGGTTGCGTTCATTGCTGCCTACGGCAGGGCGGACGACGAATTAGAATCTCCAGATGGACCCTTTTGAAGTCGTCGTTGATGGAGAGTTGTTCCGAATTAGCGAGAGAAGTCAGCCAGGTGGGGCCCTCTCTTATGATTTTTCCTTGATCAATGGGCCGATGGATGGCACCTATGTTTTCACTGTTGGCCGGGTATCGGTCGGCTCAGGCGGGATCACATCCGACGCCGACGCCAACCTGACTGAGGACGAGTTGAGGGCCGAGGTGCGAGGGTTCGTGGAGTCGGTTTATGAACCGGGGGGAATAGCAGAAGAAGACTTCCCCGACCACATCTCAGCCCGACCTCGCCGCCTTCATGGGCGGTGAAGGATCGGCTTACGGTACGAATGCGTCCTCCGAAGATTGCAATCCGATCCCAAACCGGCCTCGCCCGAGGTAATCCGCTGACTAGCACCATACGCTTCGCAATATGAATTCCGATGAGAATCCCCGATCCAAGGTGCCTTGGGCTCTTCTCTGCGGGCTGGTCAATTTGTTGAACGCATTGAACTACGCGCTTCAGTCAGGGCAATGCACTGACTACATTCCTGAGTCTAGGGCAACGTCCACCTGCTCATTGGAACCAGCGATTGGTTGGCCGGGGAGTGTTCTCATGGCGATCGTCAGTCTCGTCGTGCTTGGGTACTGCATCAGTCGCTTGCTCCGACCATCCCGCGGACCGGTCGGCTAAGGGGCATTAGGGAAAGTTGGCTCCGTAGGCTCATCAATTCTGACCAATAAAGGGTTTGGGCGAGATGCGGGATCCGCGTAGTTTTACAGGACTTGCCGTTGCGTTGAAGGATGGTGAGTTCAGTCGGTCGTTGCAACACCCCTGTTGATGCGAGGTGTTGTGTATGTCATCGAAGAAGGAACGGATTGTTCAGGAGGCACGGTTCTGGGTATTGATGGC
>NZ_JBTNDV010000013.1:0-118902 GCF_054510815.1 Arthrobacter glycogeni | reverse complement strand
TCCCAGATCCTTAATCAGGTCCAGGGTCCGCCCCGCATCCAGGCCGACCACCGCCGCCACAGCCACCCCGCCCACCAACACCGGCCGATCAGCTGACGCTTCCCGATCAGCCGCCGGGGCGGTCCACACCGCGCCGACGCCCAACGGACCCCCAGGACCATACCCACCAGACGCCCCGCCAGACGTCCCCGAAGAACCGCCCGAAGCGCCCGCGGCAGTATCCGCAGACCCGTTAGTGGAGCCGGAGTCCGCGCCGGATTCGGGAACGAATCCCTTTCCGGTAGGAGAAGCTGTACTGCTTTTCATACCTTCATTCCATCATCGGGCACTGACAAAATAAGGTCCGCAGGAGGGCATCCGGAAAAGAATTTTGAACTATTTTTCGTGGCCCGGTCACAGCCCACAGGGGGCGTGCACGAAACCCCACAACCCACCCGCTGAGGCGTTAGATCGGGCGACTCACAAGATCACCCACCAGACCTCACGGTTCTGCGAAAGGGAAGGGGTTGGCGTGACGGTCTAGATATGCTCGATACAGCTGAATCAGTAGAGGCCACAATCGGTCGCATCACAGACTCCACTGTTCAGCACGACGACGTTCAAGATACAGACCTGACTTTGAAAGCCAGGCACCGGGCCATGTGGGCGTTGGGCGACTATCCGGCATTGGCCGCCGAAATCATTCCCGACCTTGGCACCGTGCTCGTTGACGCCGCGTGGGTGCAGCCAGGAGACCGGGTCCTCGACGTTGCCGCCAGAACGGGCAATGCGCCAATTCGCGCTGCCCAGACCTGAGCAGTTCTCAATCGCCGCACCCGAGGGAACGTTCGATCAGTTTGTTCGCTCGCTGGATCCCGGGGAGGAAACGTTCGACCGGGCGCTCACCGACCAATGCGTCTTGGTGATACCCGATGCGTCGTTGGAAACGCGACGGTTCCTCAAGGATCTCCCTGACTGCCAACATGGACGCGCTTGAGCCGAGCCTGCCAGTGTTTGAGGCCGCAATGGAGCAGCAAACGGATCGCTGCCGCGTTGACCTAGGTATTTCCCAAGGCGTGCAGTAGACACTCAAACAAGAGGAGTCGATGGTACCGAGACCGCCACCTGCGCCTCTGGATGCCGGGCATGTAACGGCATACTGAACGGAGCCACCCGACGCCCCTAAAGACGGTGGCTCCGTTTGGGGGAGCCCCTGCGGTCTCAGCCCGGGCTCAGCCCCAGCCACGCCTGTTCTATTGTTGCCGAACCGGGCACAGTGCGCCCGTGAGCGCCGTCAACGGTCGCTTCTGGAAGCGACCCCGCTTCACCTCACCCGAGGCAGCTCGGCAATTCGGCTGTGCTACTGATAGCCGTGCTATCGGGACCTCGGGTGGAACCTCCGGCGAGTTCTGCGGCGGTCGCAAACCGTGAAGCCATCGCGATGCCAATCCCGGGCTCCGCCGCGAAGTCCCGCGCGTCACTCTGCAGCAATCCAGAGACACACCGGATCGGTGAAGAGCCCTCTGCGCAAGCATGAGAGCGTTCGAGCCGGGCCGACCTGCCCCGAACGGGATAGCTACCAATTCGGTGTCGGCGAGAGCGGTGATTTAGGTCATTCGTGACGCCGATGCTGTCAATACCCCGCGCGGATCTGCCACGTGGCTTCCCGCAACCAATATGTGGCCCGTTCTCTCACGGCTGAACCGTCGCAAATTGGGCCAGATCCGCGCCATTCCGCTTTCGCAACGTCGACAGGCGTTGAAGTTGAGCGAAGGTGACTCAACTTCAATTTGACTCTCCATCAAGCCTGAGTACAGTTGAGTGAAGAACGCTCAAGCCTCGGTCGTCGACAGAAGATTCGGGGAATCCAGGGGCTGGGCGCTCCCCTCACTACGGGCTGTTGAAAGGAAATACGCATGTCACGTGCAGTAGGTATTGACCTCGGAACCACCAACTCAGTGGTTTCCGTACTCGAAGGTGGCGAGCCCACCGTTATCGCCAACGCTGAAGGCGCACGGACTACGCCCTCGATCGTTGCGTTCTCCAAGGGCGGCGAAGTACTGGTCGGCGAGATCGCCAAGCGCCAGGCCGTCAACAACATTGACCGCACCATCGCCTCCGTCAAGCGCCATATGGGCACCGACTGGAGCGTAAAGGTCGACGACAAAAACTACACGCCGCAGGAAATCTCTGCGCGTATCCTGCAGAAGCTGAAGACCGACGCCGAGAGCTACCTGGGCGAAAAGGTGACCGACGCCGTCGTCACCGTCCCCGCCTACTTCAACGACGCCGAGCGTCAGGCCACCAAGGAGGCCGGCGAGATTGCCGGCCTGAACGTGCTGCGCATTGTCAACGAGCCAACCGCTGCCGCACTGGCGTACGGCCTGGACAAGGGTAAGGAAGATGAGCTCATCCTCGTCTTCGACCTGGGCGGTGGCACTTTCGATGTGTCCCTCCTCGAGGTTGGTAAGGATGAAGACGACTTCTCCACCATTCAGGTGCGCTCCACCTCCGGTGATAACCGGCTCGGCGGCGACGACTGGGATCAGCGCGTCGTGGATTACCTGCTATCCCAGGCCAAGGCCAAGGGCGTTGACCTGTCCAAGGACAAGATCGCGCTGCAGCGTCTGAAGGAAGCGGCAGAGCAGGCCAAGAAGGAACTCTCCTCGGCGAGCTCCACCAACATCTCCCTGCAGTACCTCTCGGTGACGCCTGACGGCCCCGTCCACCTGGACGAGCACCTGTCACGCGCCAAATTCCAGGACCTCACCAAGGATCTGTTGGACCGCACCAAGAAGCCTTTCAATGACGTCATCGCAGAAGCCGGTATCAAGGTTGCCGACATTGACCACATCGTGCTCGTGGGCGGCTCAACCCGCATGCCGGCCGTCGTTGAACTGGTCAAGCAGCTGGCGGGCGGGAAGGAGCCCAACAAGGGCGTCAACCCCGATGAGGTAGTCGCCGTCGGCGCCGCACTCCAGGCCGGCGTGCTGAAGGGCGAGCGCAAGGACGTGCTGCTCATCGACGTCACCCCCCTGTCCCTCGGGATTGAGACCAAGGGCGGCATGATGACCAAGCTGATCGAGCGCAACACGGCCATTCCCACCAAGCGC
Source organism: Arthrobacter glycogeni (assembly GCF_054510815.1). Classification (NCBI taxonomy): domain Bacteria; kingdom Bacillati; phylum Actinomycetota; class Actinomycetes; order Micrococcales; family Micrococcaceae; genus Arthrobacter; species Arthrobacter glycogeni. Next base: position 115,810 of record NZ_JBTNDV010000013.1, on the reverse strand, counting down.
AGCGAAACCTTCACCACCGCTGATGACAACCAGCCATCGGTAGCCATCCAGGTCTTCCAGGGCGAGCGCGAGTTCACCCGGGACAACAAGCCACTGGGTACCTTCGAGCTGACCGGTATCGCACCAGCGCCCCGCGGCGTGCCCCAGGTTGAGGTCACTTTCGACCTCGACGCCAACGGCATCGTCCACGTGTCCGCCAAGGACAAGGGCACCGGCGCCGAGCAGTCGATGACCATCACCGGCGGCACCGCGCTGTCGAAGGAAGACATCGACCGCATGGTCCGCGAAGCTGAAGAGCACGCGGCCGAGGACAAGGAACGGCGTGAAGCAGCTGACACCCGCAACGGTGCCGAGCAACTGGCCTATTCCGTCGACAAGCTGATCTCAGACAACTCGGACAAGCTGCCCGAGGACGTCAAAACCGAGGTTCAGGCCGACGTCGACGACCTCAAGAAGGCACTGGAAGCCAACCCCGAGGAAGCCGGATCGGTTGACGCGGTCAAGGCAGCGTTTGAGAAGCTTCAGACGTCGCAGTCCAAGCTCGGCGAAGCTATCTACGCAGCTGCCCAGCAGGACGCGGCGGCGCCGGGCGCCGACGCCCCTCAGGACGGGACGACGCCTGACGCCGGCCCGGCCTCGAACGACGAGGACATTGTCGACGCCGAGGTAGTCGACGAAGACGACACCACCGAAAAGAAGTAGTCATGCCGCACCACGGAAACGAAGAAGAGCACCAGTCTGAACCGGTCAACTTCCGTAACAACCGGAAAATTGATCCTGAGACAGGTAAGGTCCGTGGGCAGCACCAGGACGACGACGGCGCACAGGCTGGTCCCACTGATCAGCCCGTGACACCGGACTCCGTCCAGGATCCAGTTGATGAAGCCAACGTCGACGCCGGGGAGCAGCTTGCCGACGGCAGCGATGCACTGGCTCAGGCCGAGGCGATCCTCAACGGGATTGACGGTGAAGGGTTCACCCAGCCCGCCGCCGAATCGGCCTCCGCATTGGAAGCCGAGCTGCGCACGGACCTGCAACGCCTGTCGGCCGAGTACGTCAACTACCGGAAGCGGGTCGAACGTGACCGGGATGTCGCCCGGGATATGGCGGTAATCGGGGTCCTGAATTCCCTGATGCCCGTGCTCGACGACATCGACGCTGCCCGCCAGCATGGCGACCTGACCGACGGACCTTTCGCCGCGATCTCCACGAAACTGGAGAACGCGCTGAAGACCTACGGCTTGACCCGGATCGACGAGACCGGCGTGGAGTTCGACCCGAATATCCACGAAGCCTTGATCCAGCAGCCCAGCGCCGACGTGCAGTTCGACAGCGTCAACCAGATTCTGCGGGCAGGCTACAAGAAGGGCGACCGAGTCCTTCGCGCAGCCCAGGTTATCGTCGCAGTACCTGAGTGATCGCCGAAAGGTGACACTTGCAGCTGGGCGGGGGCCTTGTAAGGGCCTTTAATATTCCTAAGGCCGTCCGCGGCCGCAGGAATTTCGTTGGCCCGTCAAGGCTTCCGTCCCGCTGCGCAACCGACTTTACGAACACCGCACACCGAGAGACTAAGGGGACACCAATTGGCCAGTCAGGATTGGGTGGACAAGGATTTCTATAAGATCCTCGGTGTCCCCAAAGATGCTTCCGGCGCCGATATCAAGAAGTCGTACCGGAAGCTGGCACGCAAACATCACCCGGACCAGAACCAGGCAACCGGCGGCTCGGACAAGATGTTCAAGGACATCTCCGAGGCCTACTCGGTGCTATCCGATCCTGAGGACCGCCAGCAGTACGATGCCATCCGAGCCATGGGTGGCGGCGCACGCTTCACTGCTGGGGGAACCAGCGGAGGGCCTGGTGGCGCCGGCTTCGAGGATATTTTCGGCAACCTCTTCGGCCAAGGCTCTGGACGGCCCAGCCCTGGCCGCCAACGCGCCGGTAGCGGAGGAGCCAGCTACAACAACCTTCCCCCCGAGTTCGCGGACCTGTTCGGGCAGGGTGGTGGCGGCGGATTCGGCGGGTACCAGCCCACCCCGCGCAAGGGCGCCGACCGAACGGCAACCACCAACATTTCTTTCGCCGGTTCCATCAACGGCACCACCATCGGGTTGCGTGAGCCGTCCGGCGAGGTGATTGACGTCCGTGTCCCTGCTGGAATCAAGGATGGCCAGAAGGTTCGTGTTCGTGGCAAAGGGCAGGCTGGCGCGGCCGGAAACGGGGACCTGATGGTCAGCGTCAGCGTCAAATCGCACCCGTACTTCCAGCGCGATGGCGACAACATTCGCGTTCACGTCCCGGTGTCCTTCCCGGAGGCAGCGCTTGGAGCGCAAATCGATGTTCCGACGCTCACCGGAGACACAGTCAAGGTCAAAGTTCCGGCCGGAACGCCGTCTGGGCGCACCCTGCGCGTCAAGGGTCGTGGCGTTTCGACACCCAAGGTGTCGGGTGACCTGCTGGTGACCATCGACGTCGTCGTCCCCCAGAACCTCAACAAGGACGCCGAAGCGGCTGTCGAGGCGTTCGCCGCCGCGACATCGGACGCCGACCCGCGTGCCGGTCTCGCCGCCAAGGCGAAACTCTAAAGCCAAAACCGCTGCGAGAGGAGGTCACGATGCCCATTGATGCAACCTTGCCTATTTACGTGATCTCCGTCGCCGCGGAACTGGCCGACATGCACCCGCAAACCCTCCGCCAATACGACCGGCTAGGTCTGGTGACGCCCAGCAGGGCGCCCGGCCGTGCCCGGCGCTATTCGCAGCGGGACGTGACCACCCTTCGCGAGGTACAGCGGCTCTCGCAGGAGGGCGTGTCATTGGAAGGCATTCGTCGAATCCTGCAGCTCGAGAACCAGGTGGCAGCGCTGCAGCACCGGGTGCAGGAGCTCTCCGACGAGTTGGCGTCCCGCCGTCGTCAGCCCGACTCCAGCAGGGTCTTCGCTGCGGGGCTAGCGGGCGACGTCGTCACCCTCGCCCGCGGGAAGCGTCCCCGCCCCCGAAGTCAGGCGATGGTGGTGTGGCGGCCGTGATGCCGGTGCCGCGAGCTGGCGTCCCGCTGGAAACCCGCGCGGTTACGGTGCAGACTGGGGGTATGCCTCAACAGTCCTCCGACGCCGGTGATTTCGGCGAAATGATCCAGCTGCTGCTCCTGATCGGCGGGGCGACGCTGGTGGTGATTGGCTTGGGCATGGCGTTTGCCACCTGGATGATTGTCCGGCGGCTGCGCCGGACCGGCGTCGTGCAGCGCAGCTTTTCGAATGGCGTGCTGACAGCTCGTTCGTACGCGGTCGACGACGGCGTCCGGCGGATCGCGCGGCTCCGCCTAGAGCTGCGGCGCTCGGGTCAGGCGACCCGGCGGGCCTTGGATGCCGCAGCGGGGAGCGGGGGGCCAATTGGTGAACTTCCCATCGTGGCTGAAGACCTTTTCCGGGCCGCGCGTGTGCTCGAGGATCAGCTGCGAATGGCCGAACGCGAACCCGACCGGCAGCTCAAACGTGACCTGGCTGGCCGGATCGGTGAGCAGGTCCAGTCGTACGGCACCTTGTCGGCTGACCTCCGCCGGTCCCTGATGCAGGCCGGCCAGCCCACGGGCGCCAACGAAATCCAGCGGGCCAGCACCCACCTGACGCGCGAGATCAATGTGCTGCAGGCGTGGAGCAAGTCCTACGGCACACGCGACCAGATCCAGTAGAGGCTGAGGGGACCACCATCATGTCAATTGGCCGCCGCATTTCCCGCATCGTCCGCGCCAACCGCACGGCGGCGAAGGAGAAGCCCACCGACCCGATCCAGACAGTCGACGAAGCGCACCGCCAGCAACTCGATCTGGTGGACAAGGCGCGCCGCAGCGTCGCAGACCTGACCGCCAACCGTCACCGCCTCGAACTGCTCGCAGGAGAAGCACGCGCCGAACTCAATCAACTTGAGCGAGCCGCGTCCGACGCTGTCAATGCCGGCGACGACGACGCCGCCCGCGCTGCCCTGCGACGCAGCATGGCCGCCTCAAAGCGGCTCGAAACGTTCACCCGCCAGCGTGACGGGCTTGATGCGCAGGTGCGCCAGCTCGACTCGAACCTTCAACGGCTCGAAACCCGGGTAGAGGATAACGGCATCCGCTACCAGACGCTCAAGGCCCGCCACGGCGCGGCGCAGGCCGAACTCGGGATGCAGGATGCGCTCGCCGGATCCGGGCAGGCGGCTGCGGGCGCCGAAGCCGCGGCACGGCGGGCCGAGTTGGAAGCCCGCCGGGTGCAGGCCCAGGCCGCGGCCCGTGACGAGCTGTCCTGGTCCGACCCCAACTCCAGCCGGGTCGAGGAAGCCTTCGAGGAGCTGGAGGCCAGCTCGGCGGCCGACCGGGAGCTGGAGCGGCTGAAGAACCGTCGCCCGAGCGACTAGTTCCCGTGTCACGGAGGGCCACACCGCTCGCGCGGCTGCGCCGTGGGTAGACTCGGCGACATGACAACAATCAGTGGCGGGCATTTCTTGGTAGTCGGAGCGACGGGGGTGCTCGGCGCTGCGATGGCGCGGCAGTTAGTTGCTGCTGGCGCGCAGGTTACCCTCTCTGGACGATCCACCGCAAAGCTTGGCAGCCTTGCCGAGGAGCTTGGGGCTTCCGTAGCCGGAACCATTGCGGCCGATCTCACCCATCCCGGAGCGCCAGCCGACATAGCTGAGGCGTGCGGGGAAATTGACGGCCTGGTCTATGCAGCCGGTGTGGTCGCATTTGGTCACGTGGCGGAGCTCGACGACGAAACGCTGGATGAGCTTCTTATGGTGAACCTCATGGCTTACATCAGGCTGATCCGGGCGATAGTGCCGCAGCTGCGACGGGATGCGGTGGTCGCCCAGATCAGCGCGGTCGTGGCCGAGAGCCCCACCGCTGGAATGGCCGCCTATTCCGCCAGTAAGGCCGCCCTGAGCGCATTCGGGAAAGCTCTGGCCCTCGAAACCCGGCGGCAGGGCATCCGGGTACTCGATGTCCGGCCGCCGCACACGGAGACCGGGCTGGTCGGCCGGGCAATTGCGGGGTCTGCCCCACGTCTGCCCCAGGGGAAGGATCCCGAAGCTGTTGCGGCCCGGATCCTGACAGCAATTGTCGACGGCGAGAAGGATCTGCCGGCATCGGCATTCAGCTAGCCATTCTTGGGACGACGACAGTCGGGCCCTACCGGAACCGTCGTCCCTGATCCCGCCGGTTGGCCTATAGTGCCAACGCGCCGAGCACCACGGTCCACGCGGTGATGGTCAGGAGTGACAGCGGTTCAATGACGTGACCGGTGAACACCTGAACCGAGATGTCCCGTGCGGCCCGGGGCGGCAGGAACAACGAGAAAGTGTTGAGCCAACCCGGGAAGAGGAACGGCGGCAGCAACATTCCCCCGGCGAAGGCGAGCGGGAAGAAGACCACCTGCGTGACGGCAATCGCTACCTTCGATGTGCAGAGATACCCGATGAACAGGCCGAGGGCCAGAAATGGTAATCCGCAGAGCAGCCACACCCCGATCGAGACCGGAACCCGCCACCAGGACAGCGGGCCGCCCGTAAACGCGTCGGGTGCCGCGGTGAGCGTGGCGCCCAGAATCAGGACCGGGATCAGGGCGATGAAGGCAAACAGCATGGCGGTCAGTGCCCGGGCTATGGTCGCTGGGAGCGGTCCGGCCGGAAGTGTCCGAAGATAGCTGCTCCACGGGTTCGCCCGTTCTTCAGCGACGCCGATTCCATAGTTGAAGAGGAACGCGCTCATCACGCCGAACAGCGCCAGCTGCGCCACTGCGGTCAGGGACGCGATGGGATCCTCGATGGTGGTTGCCTGCGGAATGACGAAGAAAAGTAGTGCCAGGGCAGGAAAGATGGTCGACGAAATCACCGCCACCGGAATCCGGAGTTGCTCCAGGATCTGGGCTTTGGTGTGAGCCCGGATCAGGGTTATCTGCGAGGGTGCTCCGGCCCGTGGGCATGACATCTCTGTCATGACTGCTCCTGACTGATAGTACGGGCGCCCTGCTGGTTCCCGGTCAGCGCCCTGAAGGCTTCCTCAAGGCTGGCTGTATGCACTTCGAGGGACCGGACATCGAGGTTTTCCAGCACGAGCGCCCTCACCGTGGCGTCCCCATCCGTGGTGGTGATGGTGACGCGGCCGTCGTCGTGCGTCGCCACGCCCACGGTCCGCCAAGCGTTTGAACGACGACGCCGGCAACCCGGTACGGAAGGAGACTTTGCTGAGCGCGACGTGACTGCGGATGTCGTCCACAGTGCCATCGGCGACTACCGCCCCTTTGTCGATCACGACCACTCGCCCGGCAAGTGCCTGGATTTCCTCGAGGTAGTGGCTGGTGATCAGCAGTGTCCCGCCGGACCGCTGGTAATCGCGCAGGAGCCGCCACAGACTTTCCCGGGCCTCGACGTCCAGCCCGGTGGTTGGCTCGTCGAGGATCACCAGCGCGGGGCGCCCCACCAGGGCAAGCGCAACCAGCAGGCGCCGCTGCTGTCCACCGGACAAACCACCGCACTGGTTGGCGGCCATCGTGGACAGGCCGAAGTTGTCCAGGAGTTCGGCGGTGGGTACCGGATCCGGATAGTGGGCGGCGACAAAGTCAACGGTCTCGCTGACCCTCAGGGTCTGGGGCACTGACGTGGCTTGCGGTGTCGATCCGAGGCTTAACCGGGATGCCGAGTCCCGCGGGTTACCTCCGAACAGGCGCACCTCGCCGGAATCGACCCGGCGGAGGCCGCAGAGCAGGCTGATCAGGGTGGACTTGCCGGCTCCGTTGGGCCCCAGTAGCCCTACGGCTTCGCCGGAGCGGATGTCGAGGCTGACGCCGTCCAGTGCCGTGATTCCGCCGAATCGTTTGACGACGTCCGACGCTGAAGCAAGGATAGGCGCGGCGGGGGGGTGTGGTGGGGGCAGTCATGGCAGCTCCGGTCGACGGTCAGGACAGCCCCGCGAGGAGATCCCGCAGAGCCTTTCGATAGTCTGCGAAGGCGGCCTTGCCCTTCGGGGTGATCGCCACGAAGGTGGCGGGCGTGCGGCCCTCGATGGTCTTGGTGACCTCCACATACCCGGCGTTCTCAAGCTTGCGCAGGTGGGTGGAAAGATTCCCGGCGGTCATATCCAGGATTTTGCGGAGCTTGGTGAACGCGATGCGATCCCGTTCCCCCACCTCGTTGAGGGTGGTGATGGCCCTCAACCGTGCCTCGGCGTGAATGATCGGGTCAAGATCAGGCATGGGTCTCCTGCCGTTGCTGACGGCGGCGTAAGGTTTCCACCAGGGCGGCAACAAAGAACCCACCGGACCCCAAAATGAAGAACACCGTGAGGTAGTGGGTTGACCCACTCAACAGCGCCACCATGTTAATCACCAGGAACCAGATGCCCATGATGGACTGCGTTTTGTCGTTGAAGGTGGTTCCGCCGGTGATGTAGAGGAGGCCCACGATCAGAATGGCGATGCTATTGATGAGCATCCCGCGCACCCAGAAGTCATCGACGACGTTGGCGATGATCCCGCTCAGCGTCCCCATGACGAGGAATCCCAGCGCCCAGGCGACCCCATACATCCCGCCAACAAACGAAGAGTGTCCCCGAATACCACGGCTGTAGCGGCCAGCAATGACAATAGTGATCACGACGGCGATCAGAACCGCTGCCCCGAGGACGCCGAGTGCCGGTCCATAGGCGAGGGGAAGCCACCCGAACCGCGCACCATGCAGGGTGCCGAAACCGAGCAGCCATGCAAGCCCCCACACCAGATACAGTAGGGCCTCATTGCCCCGGAGTTCACGGCGCGCAGTGGCTTGAGCACTGTGCACCACGCGTAGGGCGTTGTGCAGATCGAGAGGCTGCTCGCCGTCGGTCGCAGGTGTAGTCATTGTGGTTCCCCATTTCCTATGTGTCGTTATGCAAACCAGTTTGCGCACAAGGGGCTGTAGGAGATACGTGCCAGACTAATCGTCTGGCACGCTGCGGAGGGTGGCTATCGCGATCATCCCCGCGGTGAGTGCAAGCCCTGACGCAAAGAAGACCACCCCGGTCCAGCCGGCCCCGACAAAGAAGAAGCCTCCAACCCAGCCGATCAGACTGGACCCGGCGTAGTAAAAAAAGTTGTACAGGCTAGACGCCTGGGCGCGACCCACGTCGGCGAGCCTCGGCGTCCAGCCGGCGGCCACCGAATGGACCGTGAAGAATCCGCCGGTAAAGGTCACCAAGCCCACAACGATCAGGGGGAGGGAATCGGACAGGGTCATCAGCAGGCCCACCACGATGACCGGAATCCCCGCCAGCATGACCCGCAGCCGGCCAAAGCGGCCGGTGAGGGTTCCTGCCACCCTGGAAGTGACTGTCCCTGCAAGGTAGGCGAGGAACAGGAGGCTGATCACCGCTCCCGGGAGGCCGAACGGCGGCAGTTCAAGGCGGAAACCTAGATAGTTGTAGACCGCGACGAATCCACCCATCAGCAGGAAGCCCTGCGCATACAAACCGAGTTGGCGAGCCGACCGGAGGTTGTGGACAATTCGCTCCGACAGCCTGGGGTCAACGTCCCGGACCGCCGGAACAAATCCGCGCGGTGCGGGCGCGAGCCAGACAAACGCCACTGCCGCGAGCGCTGCCATCAGGCTCGCCACCAGGACGCCGGCCCGCCAATCGAACAGGTCCGCCACCGGCCCCGCGACCAGCCGACCAGACAGCCCCCCGATGGTTGTCCCCGCGACATAGGTCCCGGCAGCGACGGCGGCGTGCAGCCGCTGCACCTCCTCGTTAAGGTAGACCAGGGCGATGGCGGGGATTCCGCCCAGCGCCGCACCTTCCAGGAAGCGCAGCACCAGCATCAGCTCGAAGGTAGGAGCCAGTGGCACCAGCAGGCCGAAAACGACGGCGGCGCTGATCGCCCAGGTCATGACGCGCTTTCGGCCAGCCCGGTCAGCCACCCAGGACCAGGGGATCACCGCCAGGGCCAGCCCGATCGTCGCAGCCGACACCGTCAGCGCTGCGTCCGCCGCGGAGATCGCGAAGTCGTCGGTGATGCTCGTCAGGACGCTCTGCACGGCATAGAGCTGGGAGAAGGTCGCCACCCCAGCGAAGAACAAGGCCCAAAGCATCCGGTTGTACGCCCGGCTGCCCTTGGGGTGACCATCCCACGTTCCCGGTGGGTTCACCGGAGGTCTCCCCGTGCAGGTCTGCTCAGGTTCCGAAGCGCCCGCCTGAGTGTCGCCACCGACGCGCCGTCACTCAGGCGGGCGCGCTCGGAGAAGGTGTGCAAACCTGTCCGCCTAGTTCCGGCGATAGGTCAGATCGAAGATCATCCGGCCGGCTTCGTGGGCCTTGTTTTCGAAACTGGTGAGAATCCTGCCGTCAAAGCGGGGGGCCCACCCACCGCGGGCGTCGACGCCCTCGTTGATGCCGGTGTTTCCGGTGCTGACAGGGTCCTTGCCCTCCCGTACGGGGGCTCCACCGACCACCAGTTCCACCCCGCTCTCCCACACCTGGGTGAGAGGACTGTCCGCGCCGGTGCGCTCGTTGTCGTGCACGTTAACGAACTGCTCCGAGCCGTCCAGGACGTCCCGCATCTGCACGGCATAGTCCGACCAGTCGGTCGCCAGCCGCCAAAGGCCACCCGGCGCCAGGGCCCGGGCAGCGGTCTCGGCAAAGTCGGCTTTTACCAGGCGACGCTTCCGGTGACGGGTCTTGTGCCAGGGGTCGGGGAAGAACACCCAGAGTTCACTGACGGATCCCGGCGGCAGCATGGTGGCGAGTGCTTCGGCAGCGTTCGCCTGCGCGATCCGGACGTTGGTGAGACCCTTTTGCTCGATCCGCAGCAGGGTCTGGGCGAGGCCCGGTTTATAGACTTCGAGCGCCAGAAAGTTGAAATCCGGCTGTAGTTCGGCGGCGTGGGTAATCGCCTCGCCCAGGCCTGACCCCACCTCGACGACGAGAGGGGCATCCCGATTAAACTCGGCGGCGGCGTCGAACTGGTACTCGGGATCCACCGAGGTGTCGGCCATCGTGTTGCGCGGCACCTCAACCACAAACCCATCCAGTTCCGCCCACGCCTGCCGCCGTCGGCCCTGCAGACGGGAGCCCCTCCGCACGAAGGAAACCGGCTGGGACAGGTGCGGTTCGGCTGGGGGAGTGGGGGCTGCTGGGTGAGTACTCATTGGTCTAAGCGTATCCAAGCCAACGAAACGCGCCCGTAGCAGTGGGCTGACATGGACCCGCGAACGCGAGTTTTCCACCCCGCTACCGCGGGCGCGCCGCCCACGGTGGTGCCGGTGGCGGTGCGGCCCCCGGAGTGCAGTCGGTTAGTGGTCGGACTCGGCTGCTGCTGCGGCTGCTGCCTTCTCGGCGTCCTTCTCTGCGCGTAGTGCTGTGGCTTCGTCCTGCTCCTCGGCCTTTTCCTGGTGAATGACCTCAGCGAGGAGCTTCTCCATTTCCTTCGCGACACCGCCGGCGGAAGCCGGGTTCTGGCCTGTGACCAGTCGCTCGTCAACGACCACCTTCTCTTCGAAGACCCCCGCCGACACATGGGTGGCACCCTGTTCTTCCAGACGGTCCGCCAGGAAGAACGGAACGATCTTGTCCTTATCGGCAGCAACTTCCTCATCGTTGGTGAACGCTGCAACGCGCTTACCTTCAACGAGTCGCAGACCATTCTCCAGCTCAACGTTCAGTAGGCCGGCCGGACCGTGGCAGACAGCCCCGACCACACCGCCGGCGTTGTAAACGCTGGCTACCAGATTCTGCAAGCCTTCACTGTCCGGGAAGTCCCACATGGTGCCGTGCCCACCCACCAGGTACACGGCGTCGTACTGCGACGGGTCAACCACGTCTACCCGGGCCGTGTTGTAAAGCCCAGCCTTGGTCGTTTCGTCTTCGGTGAAGGCCACCTGAATGGGGTCGGAGGTGTCGACTTCGTCACGGGGAGGCTGGCCACCCTTGATGGATGCGAAGTCAACGAAGTGGCCGGAGTCTTTGAAGACCTTCCACGGGTGGGCAGCTTCAGCCACGTTGTAGCCGGTTTTCTCGCCGGAGTCGCCGAGTTCGGAAACGCTGGTCAGTACAAGCAGAACTTTTTTCATTGAGTGCTCCTCTAGTCGTTGATTCCACCCTAGGCGAGGAGCACCCACAGCGCACCCCACAGGAAATGGCGCGCGCCGGCTAGCGCTGCAGAAACTGGCTAGCGCTGCAGAAACCGATAGTCGCGCTAGTCATATCGGGCGCGGTCGCCGGTTTCTGCAGCGGAAGGGGGCAGCGTGGGTGTTCGACGCCGCGGCGGTCGCCCGTGCAGGAATTGGTGCTACCCGACTTGGCTCACGACGGCGGCCAGCCCGGCAATCCGCGACAGAGCAAGCTGAGCGTAGAGGGCCGCACCGTCGCCCAGAACGTTGTCGTCGAAGGTGGCATACGGGGAGTGGTTGAACGCGCTCTGCAGCGGGTCCGCTCCCGGGGCGACTGCCGAAAGGAACACGAAACTGCCCGGCACCGCGGCCAGGACCCGGGAAAAGTCCTCCGATCCGCTCAGCGGCTGCGCCATCCTGCTGTACCGGTGGGAGCCAAACAGGTCGGCGATGACCGTCTCGGCCCGCTCCGTCTCGGCGTCGTCGGTCACGGTCAACGGATACTCGGTCGAGTAGTCAACAGTCACCTCAAGACCGTGGGCGGCAGCAATACCCTCTAGTAGCCGCGGCACCACCACTTGCATTTTTTCCCGGTTCGCCTCCGAGAACGTCCGCACCGTGGCTTCGAACACCGCCGATTCGGGGATGATGTTGCGTTTGGTGCCCGCCCTGAGCACGCCGACGGTCACCACCACCGGATCGAACATGTTGAATTGCCGGGTGACCATCACCTGCAGCGCAGTCACCATCTCGGCGGCTGCGGTCACCGGATCCTTCGCCAGATGCGGAGCCGAACCGTGCCCGCCCGCTCCATGCACCGTCACATGCAACCCGTCCGAGGCGGACATCAGGGTCCCGGGGCGCGTCGACAATAGCCCATTGGGCGCGAGTGCCGACATCACATGGAGCCCATACGCGGCGTCGGGCCTGCGTCCGGCCGCCTCCAGCACTCCCTCGCGGATCATCACCCCGGCGCCGTCAAACCCCTCCTCGCCGGGCTGAAACATGAGAACGACGTCGCCCGCCAGCTGGTCCCGCCGGCCTGCAAGGAGTGTGGCGGCCCCGGCCAGCATGGCAGTGTGCAGGTCGTGTCCGCACGCGTGCATCGCTCCATCGATGGTTGACGAGTACACCACTCCGGTCTGTTCCTGGACGGGCAGCGCATCCATGTCCCCACGCAACAGGACCACCGGTTTCTGGGCTGACGCGTGGGATCCCTGACCGCGGAGCACTGCGGTCACCGAAGTAGTGTCCCGGCCCAGGGTGACCTCATAGGGCAATCCGTCGAGCGCCTCGAGCACTCGTTCCTGGGTTCGAGGCAGCTGCAGGCCAATCTCCGGTTCCTGGTGAACGCGGTGGCGCAACCGCACCAGGTCGTCATGAAGCCCTTGCGCGTCGGTGAGCACTGTCTCGGTGGAGTTGGTCATGGCGGCCTCCCGGTAGCTGTGGTGTCAGTCACTTTTACCCCCAGTTCACGGCCAAACCGCCGCCGACGCAAGTCTCGGGGAGCATTCGTTGATACACTAAGGGGACTTGCCTGCGTGTCGGCTTGCCTGGAAAGACTCCAACGCAGCCGGTTATTACCGCAGCTTGCGTCGATGAACGCTTTCTTTTGTCCCGCATTCGAGCTCACAACATTGGAGCGCGGTTGACACTGTTTGACTTTTCTTCGGCGACCCCCACTGGTCAACCGATTCGTGGGGAAGATGAGAAGAAAGTTCGTGTACATACATGACTACTTTTGCTGCACTCGGTGTGCCCAAGGCACTGGTCCAAACCCTTACCGCCCAGGGGATCACCGAACCGTTTCCCATTCAGGTCAAGACCCTTCCGGACACGTTGGCTGGCCGCGACGTCCTGGGCCGCGGCCGCACCGGCTCCGGAAAAACCCTTGCGTTCGCCCTTCCGATGGTGGCGCGCCTGGCCGAACAGGAAGCCGCCTACCGGCGCAAGCCGGGACGCCCCCTGGCGCTGGTCCTTGCACCGACCCGTGAGCTCGCCACCCAGATCAACGCCACCATCGAGCCGTTGGCAACAGTGCTCGGGTTGAACACCACAGTCATTTACGGTGGAGTGTCCCAGGCCCGCCAGGAAAAAGCCCTGCGCGCTGGTGTGGACATCGTCATCGCCTGCCCGGGCCGCCTTGAGGATTTGATGCGTCAAAAGATCATCACCCTTGACGCCGTCGAGATTACCGTGCTGGACGAGGCCGACCACATGGCCGACCTCGGCTTCCTTCCCGTCGTGAAGAAACTCCTGGACACGACGCCCAAGGAAGGCCAGCGCCTGCTGTTCTCCGCGACCCTGGATAACGGCGTGGACAAGCTCGTGCAGCGGTACCTCACCAACCCGCTGACCCACTCCGTTGACGATCCTCAGGCGTCGGTCACCACCATGGAGCACCACGTGCTCCTGGTCGGCGACCAGACGCAGAAGAAGCAGCTCATCGTTCAGCTCGCTTCCGGCAGCGGACGCCGTCTACTCTTCATGCGCACCAAGCACCACGCACGCAAACTGGCCAAGACCCTGACCGACGCCGGCATCCCTGCCGTTGATCTGCACGGCAACCTGTCCCAGAACGCCCGTGATCGTAACCTCGCCGAATTTTCCTCCGGCGATGTGCGGGTGCTCGTTGCCACCGACGTCGCCGCCCGCGGCGTGCACGTTGACGACGTCGAACTGGTGGTCCACGTGGACCCACCCACCGAACACAAGGCGTACCTGCACCGCTCGGGCCGCACGGCGCGTGCCGGTTCGTCAGGCACCGTAGTCACGATCACCCTGCCGGAGCAGAAGTCCGAGGTCCAGAAGCTGATGCGCGCTGCCGGCGTTGACGTCGCTTTCGAGAACGTTAAGGCCACGTCGCCGCTGGTCGGCAAGCTTATCGGTGATATCGCCGAGAAGGTTGACCCCCGCACCCGGGCGTCGCTGGTCGCAGCACGTGAGGCACAGCGCGGCGGCGGCACCTCTACCGGAGCCAACGCCCAACGCAAGCGCCGCGGTACCGCGGCCCCTTCGACGGGTGGCCGTGGCGGACGTGGAGGACGCGGACGCGTCGCTGCCGAGCCGAGCGGCAACCGGTCAGAACGCCGTCAGGATCAGCCGCGCGGAGCCCGCTTCGGCGGCCAGACCGCCGGTTCGAATGGCGCAAGCGGCGGCGCACGCCGTCGCGACGACGACCGTCCAGCCAGCTCGGGAACCGGGGGCGGCGGCAACCGCAGCCGCCGTCCGGCTAGCGGTGCCAGGGCGACCGACGTCGCCTCCCACGGGCAGTCATCGCACAGGTCAGGTGCTGCTGCCAAGCAGGAGCCGGGCAACCAGCGCAACCACACTCCGTCGACTGGTGCAGGACGCCGGCCCAGCGGGCCGCGCCGCGCCACCGCGCCGGCGTCGAATGATCGCCGGACGAACTAGCTAACCCCCGCTAGGTGCCCTTCCCCGTCCGGGGAGGGGCACTTTCGTTTAACGCCACCGGTCGACGGTGAGATATCCGGACGCACCGGATCAATCTAGACTTCCGGGGTGGGAATATCGGACCCGGATGTCCAGATTGACCACCGGAACGGAACGGGGGCCAGCTGGTCAGATCCCGTCGTGGACCACTTCCACATAGCGGGGGCTGTTCGGGTTCATGACCGAGTTACGCCGGCTGTAGCCGAAGTAGACGACCAGGCCGATGAGCAACCAGACACCGAAGCGGGCCCAGGTCTGCCAGTCCAGCTGGAACATGAGGAACGCCGAGGCGATGACGCCGAAGATGGGGATCGCGGGCATCAGCGGCAGCCGGAAGGTGCGGGGCTGGTCGGGCCGCTTGTACCGCAGCACGATCACGGCGATGCAGACCACCACGAACGCGGCAAGGATCCCGATGTTCGTGAGGTCCGCGATGATTCCGATCGGGAAGACCCCCGCAAGGAAGGCCGAGGCAACTCCGGCAATCCAGGTGACACGTTGCGGGGTGCCGTTGCTATCGGTCCCTGAGAACCACTTCGGCAGCAGGCCGTCCCGGCTCATCGAAAACCACACCCGGGTGACGCCGAGCAGGAAGGTGAGCATCACTGTCAGGATGGACAGTACAGCGAAGGCCGAGATGATCGTCGCGATCACCGGCAGCCCCACCGATTGGAAGGCGACGGCGAAAGCAGCGCTGGTGTCGAGGTCCTCCCAGTTCTGCATCCCGGTCAGGACCAGTGTCGCGAGAACGTAGAGGACCATGGCGATGGCCAGAGACAGGATGATCGCCTTGGGCATGTGTTTCTTGCCGTCGGTGGCTTCCTCTGCGGCGGTGCTCATGGCGTCGTAGCCGAAGACCGCGAAGAAGACTGTGGCGGCGCCGGCGAACACCGCGCCGAAGCCATTTGGGATGAACGGCGCGTAGTTCTGTCCGTCGACGAAGAAGAACCCCAGGCCGATGATGAACAGGATCAGCAGGATCTTCACCGCTACGGCAACCAGTTCGAAGCGCCCGAAGGTCTTGGTTCCCCTGCTGAGGATGAACGTGATGAACAGGCACACCACGATCGCCGGAAGGTTGACCAGTCCGCCTTCCAGGGTATCGGGGGTGCCCTGCATCCAGATCGGTACCTCGATGCCGATGCCCCTCATGAACTCGGTGAAGTATCCCGAGATGCCGATGGCCACCACAGCGACGATGGCAATGTACTCCAGCAGCAGGTCCCAGCCGATGAACCAGCCGATGAATTCGCCCAGTGCGACGTAGCCATAGGTGTATGCGGAACCCGCGCGGGGGATCATCCCGGCGAACTCGGCGTACGATAATGCCGCTGCAGCGCTGGCCAGTCCCGCGATGAGAAACGAGATCAGCACGGCCGGGCCAGCCCCTTCGCCGCCTTCCTGGCCGCTCGCCACCAAGCCTGCAAGGGTGAAGATGCCCACGCCGATAATGCCGCCGACGCCGATTGCCGTCAACTGCCACAGGCCCAGACTTTTGAACAGGCCACTCTTTGCCGCCTCGTCGTCCATCTGGGCGATCGACTTCCGCCTCATAATTGAGTGTGGATTTTGCTGTGACATGGTTCCTCCGTCAGGGTAGCGAGTGGATGTGTGCACTATTTTCAGGGATGTCCCCCATAGACCAGATGAGACCTTTGAAGGAAGAATAGACCCATGAACGCACTTCTGAACGTAATTTGGCTGATTTTCGGCGGCGTTTGGCTCGCGCTAGGCTACGTCCTCGCTGGCGTGATCTGCTGCCTGCTGATCGTCACCATCCCGTTTGGGATTGCCTCCTTCAGGATCGCCGCCTACGCTATCTGGCCCTTCGGACGGTCGATAGTGGACCGGGGCGGCAGGGCGTCCACGCTCTCGACGCTCGGCAATGTGATCTGGATTGTTGTCGCAGGTATCTGGCTGGCTATCGGGCATGTCCTGACGGCGATTCCCATGTTCCTGAGCATCATCGGCATTCCCCTGGGCATCGCCAACCTCAAAATGATCCCGATCTCCCTGACACCACTTGGCAAACAAATTATCGAGACGCATGGCAGCCGGGTCCCGCAACTGCGTTAGCGCCCACCGCCGGCTGCCGGCCAAATTATGGGAGTAGTCAACCGTTCGACGGCGACTGGCCCGAAGTCCCGCGAATCAATGGAAGTACTCCGATTGTCACCGAGCACAAAGACATGATCCTCAGGGACCGTGACGGGGCCAAAGTAGGTGCCATCGATGCTTTCGTAGTCAACGAACGCTTCGTCGGCGCGAACCTCGTCAATGAAAAGCACCGCATCCCGGATTGCTACCGTCTGCCCCTCGACGCCGACGACGCGCTTGAGGGTCAACGCCCCGTCCGTTGGGTGGGGAAACACCACCAGGGATCCAGCCTCCCCGGCTGGCTGATGTTTGTAGAGCAGCACGGTACTTCCCTGCTGCACCGTCGGCTCCATGCTGTCCGACGTCACGGTGAACGGTTCCAGAACCCACAGCCGGAGCCCGGCGAGCAGGGCAACTCCTAGCAATGCCGCGCCGAGGGCCCCGCGGGGTCCTAGCCGTCCCATGTTGCCGGTGCCGCTGTAATCGGATCGTTGGGATCGAAGGAGTTTTCGTCCAACCCGACCCGAAACTGAACCATCATGTCGTGATCCTCATGCGGGAGGTTGTGGCAGTGCATCATGTAGCGACCCTGGTGCGGCCCGAACTTCATCAACAGTCGAACGGTCTCTCCTTCGCCGAGATAGACCACGTCCTTTGGCCCCTTTTCGTAGGGGAACGGTACCCGACCGTTGCGGCTGAGAATCTTGAAATCTATCAGGTGGATATGGATGGGATGGAACCATCCACCGGAACTGTTTTCAAACTCCCAGATCTCCACGGCGTTCAGCCCGGGATCAGCGATGACCCGTTTGTATCCGCTGGTGATGACGTCCTGCCAGGTTTCTCCGTTGATAGTCCACATGTTTGAGAGGTCGTCACGCTTGACCCTGAATTTGCGCACTTTACTGGCTTCGGCTGGGTTGAGGTCCATCACCGGGTTGCTGGTGGTGAGTTGTACCGGGATGGTGTTCCAGGTGGGGTCGTCCTTGTCGACAGGCTCGTCGGTGATGTCAAATGCCATGATCTTGTTGGTGAAGTCGTAATCCACGTTGTTCTTGTTCGAGAGGTTCCGCAGCTCGATCCGTTGGCCGGTAGCGTACTTCCGGAAATCGATGAGGATCTCGTATCTTTCCGCGGAGGCATGCCGCCAGGAGGCCACTGCCTGGGACATCGGCAACAGCCCGCCGTCGCCGCCAACAACGGTCACCGGGTCGCCGGTACTCAGGGTGGGCCTTAGCGATCGGGAGATGCAGCAATTGAGGATCCGGAACCGGTAGACGCGTTTCTGCACCTTCATAACGGGCCACGGGCGGCCGTTGACCAAGATAACGTCGCCCCACAGCCCCGAGTGAGTGTTGTCTGCGTAGTTGAGGTTGCCGTTCGCCGCGAAAATCGCGTCGGAGATGCTCAGAGCCACATCGAACTTCCCCTGAGGGAGCAGCGCCCGCTCGACCGGGTCGTGGAGGTGATACTGCGCGACCAGCCCGAAGTAGACGTTGAGGGCGGTGAAGTGGACACCGTGGTCGTGATACCACAGGGTGCGCGCCGGCTGAAAATTGGGGTAGTGATAGTCCTTGCGGAACCCGGGACGGGTAATGTCGCTGGCGTATCCGTCGAATTGGGGCAGCGAGGCAGAGCCGTGCAGGTGAGTCGAGGTCGTCAGGGGATGGCCGTCGAAGGGGTGGATGGGCGGCAACTGGTTGCGGACCGTCAGGACCGCCTTTGTCCCCTGGTCCAGACTGATCGTGGGACCCGGGAAGATGCCGTTGTAGCCGAGGATCTGGGTCTTTAGTCGCGGAAGGATTGCTGCGGTAGCGGCCATTTCCGTGAGCGTGTAATGATTGACCGGTGCGCCGTCCAGGGGGTCAATGCTTGTCGACACCGGTTGAAGGATGGGGGCCTGCGCGAATTGCGCTCGAAACGGGAGGGGCAAGTCCCGTGGAGCCAGGCGGCTAATGGATTTGGCGTCGACCGAACGTGTCGGAACGAGCAGGGTACCCGCGCCTAGCGCCCCCAATCCACCTCCGAGTAGCACTTGTCGACGTGAGATAGACATGATGGCCTCCTTCGAACGGTATGCTCCAGAATGCCAAAACGTCCTTACAGAAACCCTGTGTTCGTGGTGAGGTTACGCGGCGGAGGGCACGCGGCTGAGCGTCGCGATGACCGAGGTGCCGCGGCCCCCACCGGACAGCACCTGAAGGGATCCGCCAGCCTCTCTGATGGTGTCATGCATGAGCCGCAACCCAAGATGGCCGTCGGGCGAACCATCCTCCGGATTGAACCCGCGTCCGTCATCCCTGATGGTCATGACGGTGCTGGTGTCCTTCTTCAGCAACGATAGGTGGACCGTGTTCGCCTGCGCATGCTTGACAGTATTGGTGAGTACTTCCCGAGCCACCCGATACAACATGACCGCGTGGTCGCGGTCCATCTCGCAGTTCTCCGGAACCTGCAGCGCCACGTCGATGCCCTGTTCGCGGAGGGATTCCGCCAACCGGGTCAAAGCGGCAGGAAGGCCGAGTTTGTCCAGGTCAGGCGGGTAAAGCTCACTGGTCATGGCCCGCAGGGTCCTGACGTTTTCCTGAAGGATTGACCGGACGCGGCCGAACAACAGGCGTTGAGAGACAACACCGCGTTTCTCTTCGGACTCCATGGCGTACGACAGGCCGGCCAGGTCCTGGATGACCTCATCATGCAGGTCCCGGGCAATTCGCCGGCGTTCCAGATCGGACGCTTCAATGGCGTACTGCAGCAGTTTGCGTCGGGACACCTCGTGCGCCTGGATCCGGCGGGCGAGCCGG
This sequence comes from Arthrobacter glycogeni, assembly GCF_054510815.1. Taxonomy (NCBI): domain Bacteria; kingdom Bacillati; phylum Actinomycetota; class Actinomycetes; order Micrococcales; family Micrococcaceae; genus Arthrobacter; species Arthrobacter glycogeni. The sequence continues at coordinate 96,345 of NZ_JBTNDV010000013.1, read as the reverse complement.
ACAGCTGGTATCAGCTGCGCCATTTGAAGGACGCCGAAGGCAAGGAGGAAAATCGGAGCGATCGCCAAAAGCACGAGAGCCTGCTCTTCGCGCACGCCCTCGTCGTCGTAGTACGCCTCGAAGACCAGTTGCTCACCGGTGGCCGCCGCCGATGTGACGTATACCTCCACCAACTCCCCCGAGTCCGCCTCATACTCGTTTTCCAGTTCCTGCTGATTCTCCAGACTCGCGGTTCCGTCGGCTCCGGCGAGCAGGCCGGGGCCGGGACCTGGGAGGTCAAACCGCTGGCCGATCAGGGATGGTACGTCCGAATACACGATTCGGCCGTCCCTGTCCCACACCTTGATCCGTCGGACGTTGCCCCGTTCCAGCCAGGGTTTCAGACGGGTGTCGAGCTCCTCGATGGCCGCAGGGTCGCCTGCGATCAGTTGCGCTGTAATCAGCGGGCTGACGGCATAGTCAGCGAGGCGTTGTGTGATGAGCTGCGCATTGTCGAGGGCGTGGCTCTCAGCCTCCGCGCGGATCCAGAAGGCCACGGGCGTGGCAATCAGCACCATGACAAGCAGTCCGGTGAGGAGGAACTGCCCCACGGCGCTCCGAACCTTGGAACGCTCGGCAACTGTCTCTTTGGCGGCTGGTGGCCTCTGATGCCAGGCGCTATCCATGCCGATGATCAATCAGGAGCCCGAGGTTGGCGGCCACCGCAACTGCCTCGAGTTGTGAGTGCGCTCCTAGCTTACCGAGGATGGACTTGACGTAACCACGGCAGGTGTTTTCGGTGATCCCGAGTGCTCTCGCGTTGGCGCGGACGTCGTGTCCCGCCGCCATCAACTTGAGCACCTCCAGTTCGCGCTGCGTGAGAGCGGCGAACCGGGATCCCAGCCCCTGTGTCTTCCGCCGCGCACCGAGCTGGGTGACGAGGAGCGGGTGCACCATCATTCCGCCGTTCCGTGCGTGCCGCAGGGTTTCCAGAAGGGTGGCCAGGGAACCGTCCTTGGGCAGGAAAGCACAGATACCGCTGCCCGCAGCCCGGGTCAGCGCCCGCGGGTCAGGATCGCCAGTGAGCATAATCACACGGGTGTTCGGGGCCAGGGCAAGGATCTGCTCGGCCGCAGTGATGCCATCGCCGTCGGGCAGGTGATAGTCCATCACGACGACGTCGGGGCGCAGCAACATGAATTGCCTGATCGCCGTACCAATGCTGGTCGCGAATCCGACACTGGCCAGATCGGGTTCCCGTGCGAGGGCTTGGGCCAGCAACTCGGCGAAAGTTGCGTGGTCGTCGACGATCAGGACGCGGATTTGGCTCAGCTCGACGGGAACGGCATCGGCTGCAAGAACTGTCATGACAATCACCCCTACGGTGTCACGCCCCAACAGCTGTGTGTGTAGTTTGAGTATGCATCCTCACGGGCGGCGAAACCAGTAAATGGTGCGGAAATCTTGACCAAATACTCGGCGAATCCTGAGGAGCCCATAGGGAGCCCCGTGGGTTGTGGCAAACCAGCTGGTGATCATGCCACTTTCGGTCGACGTGTCAGGCAGTTGCCAGGGCCCTTTGCAGGAATGAGGACAGCACCTCACCCGCAAGGCGGACGGTCTTCCCGATCGCGGGCTCAGCCGGGACTGGACTAAGCTCGGTAGGCCCCTCTACCCGGCCATGCAGGATCAGGAGAGCCGAAAGTACATCGGCCAGCTCAGACTTGCCGGCTGCCGTGGCACGCAGCAACCGGACCTGGGCATCCCGCAGTTTCGGCCCAGGGGTACAGCCGAGCTCGAGGTCCAGGGTGCGCCGACACCGCTCGTACGCCTGGAGGCCCTCAGTGTGACGCCCAGCCTGCTCCAGCGCGGAAACCAGTGCCGTCCACGCGCCCTCGTTCAGAGGGTCAGCATCCAGGGCACGCTCCGCCCAGCGGACTCCGTCACCCGGGTTCTGCAAAGCGCACGCGATCTCGGCGGCCTGTATCAGGGCGGACGTGACCCGGGCGGAATGCTGGGCGCGCTCTTCCTGCGCCCAGTCGGATCGAAGCTCATCGGCAAGCAGCGGGACAGCCGACAGTTCAAGGGCCTGCTGGAGCAGGGGATAGGCGGTTTGGGGCGAAGACGCCCGAACCCCACGCAGGAGGGAATTGAAACGGTCCAGATCGAGATCCACCAGCGATGGATCCATGACGTAGCCGCCGTTCGAGGTGCGCAGGACCCCCGTCTTGCCTGCGCCCGGTTGCAGGTGGCGCCGCAGCACGCTGACGTAGCTCTCCAGGGTCGCAATGGCCTCGGCTGGCGGGTGGTCGCCCCAGAGCTTTTCAATCAGACAGTCTTTCGACACCGGTGTTCCGAGTTTTAGGAGCAGGATTTCGAGGATCTGGCGTGGTTTGGGCCCGCCAAAGTGGTGCGCTTCGAGGACGACATTTCCCCGGCGGACCCGCAGCTTGCCGATGATCTGGATTGATAGGTGATCGGGTGGTGGGCCAGGACGGTTGGCCGGTGGTTGATTTGTAGCATCCATGATGTGCCCCTAGGTTGGATGCTTCAAATTTTCCGCTTCTCACTCACCACCGAGGAAGCCCCATCTGGGTGGTAAGCACCCCCAAAGTTGGGGGTGCTTACTGCCCGCCGGAGTGGTGGGCGGTGCCGAGCGAGAGGCGTACGCCGTCGTCGTTCTCAAGTGTCAGGAGGATCGCCTGGTCTGGCAGCTCGAATATGAGGGTAGCGGTGAGGTTGTCCCCTTGAGCCAGGAACGCCGATTCGATCGGAGCCCACACCACGTCATGACGGTCGGTTCCCACCCCCGCAACAAAGTAGTCGTCGGCGTCGAAGGCCACCCCATTGGGTTCAAGAGCCGTCAGCTCCAGCAGCACCCTGACCCGGTGTGAACCATCCCCAGGAGGATTGCCAAGCCAAGTGGGGCTGCCTTGAGGTTTCCAGTCGTCTGATTCGAGGGGGATGATCCCGTTGACGCGGCTCAACCCACCGGTAACGGCGGCCGAGGCACCGAGTGGAACGCTGGGAGTTTTCTCCTGGGACAGTGCGATGTAGACGAGACTGCCGACGATGAGTAGCAAAACGGCAGGGATGAGAGCAAAGCGACGCCGTCCCGATTTCGGGCGGGTGGGAGACGCAACCGATCCGGGGGGTACATTGTCGATGGCCATGCCACGATCATCACCGATTGACCATGGGAAAACCCTGACCAGCTACCGGGCGGCGCCGCGCAGGAAGGCATCCATCAGCGGTCCGCCGGAGGTCGAGCCCAAATCGCCTTCCTCCACAAAAACCGCTACTGCGAGATCCCCCTGCAACGCAACAATCCAGGCGTGGGTGCGCGGCGGCACCTCATCGCCGAACTCGGCGGTACCCGTTTTGGCGAGTACCGGTTCACCCGGTACATCGGCGAGGACTGTAGCTCCGCCCTCAGCGACGACCGCGGCCATCAGCGTGCGCAGCGTCCCAGCTTCGTCGCTGGTGAGGGTGCTTGGGGTGCCAGCGGGCGACGGCGATGCACTCGCCTCCGCCGTCGGCTCGGAGGCGAGCAGGGTAGGAGTAACCCGTTCGCCGGCCCCGACGCTGGCGGTCATGACGGCCAGCGCGAGTGGGGAGACCAGAACCTCGCCCTGGCCGATCATCGACGCTGCATGTGCTGTGCCGTCGGCGACGTCCGGCACCGATCCGAAGAAGGCAGGGATGCCGATCGGCGATTCGACGCCCACGCCAAGGTCAGCGGCCGCCGCGGCAAGTTCTTCCTGGGAGACAGCGTCGCGGGTCGCGATAAACCCGGTGTTGCAGGACTGGGCGAAGGTCTGCAGCAGCGGGATCTCCCCGAAGAACGCTGCAGGGAAGGTGCTGGCGTTGTTGAAGGTCCTGCCATCGACCACCAATTCCTCGGTGCACTGGGTGGGGGAGTCAGGGGTGAACCCCTCGCGCAGCAGGGCCAGGGAGGTGGCGATCTTGAACGTTGAACCTGGCGCATACTGGCCCAGCAGGGCAGTCTGTAGTCCGCCGCTGCCGGGGCCGTTGGCCACGGCGAGGATCTTTCCGGAGGAGGGGTGCAGCGCCACCAGCGCCGCCGCAGACGGCTCGTCCTGGAGAACCTCCTCGGCGAGGGACTGCAGTGTCGGGTCAAGGGTTACTGTCAGCGGTTCGCCCGCCGCCGGATCCTTTTCGAAGAGGACCGTTGGCTCGGGCTCCGGCGCGGGCTCCAGTTCGACGCCGTCGGCAGATTCCGGCGGTGCTGCGGAGATAACCAGCCCGGGGGTGCCTTCCAGCTGCTCGTTATGCTGGAGCTGCAGCCCGGACAATCCAGTAATGTCACCGGATTCGAGTTCCCCGCCGGATTGGTCGACCATTTCCGCGCTGGCCTGCCCCACAGCTCCGAGCAGTTCCCGGGCGAACGTCCGGGTGGGGGCCAGGGCAATCTCGTCTGGAATGGCCAGGGCGCCGGGGACGGCGTCGAGCGCCTCATCGGTGACGGTCCGTGACCCATCGTCACGGAGCACTATTCCCTCGACGAACGCTTCCGGTCCGGCTTCCGCCACCCGGGCGGCGAAGCCTGCCGGGTCGACGCCCACCAGATCGGCAAGGTCGGTGGCGGAGCTCGCCAGCTGGTCGTCGTCGAGCCGGGTTTTGTCGATGCCAACGCGGAGTACCGGACGATCCGTCATCAGCACCTCGCCGCCCGCGCCGAGGATGTCGCCGCGGGTGGCCGGGACTGCCGACACGGCCAGGACGTCCCCCGCAGCCAGGCCGGCGACCGCGATGCCTGGATCCCAGGCGACCTGCCAGACGTCATCGGTCCGGGTGAGCTCAACGGTGGTGCTGTAGGTCCAGTCGTCGTCGCTTGCGTCCACATCCCATACATGGTTCAGCAGGACGGTGGCCTGGTCCTCGGAGGCTGACTCGACGGCGGCGACTGATACGGCGGGTGACCGCGGCGCGAGCGCAGCGGTGATCGCGGCAAGTTCCTCATTGACAGCGGACACGGATCCGGTCGAGAACGCGGATCCGGTGACGTCGAGCGAGCTGAGGCCCTCAGCGAACGCCGCGGCGGCGTCGTCGGCGGTCGGCCCGGTGTCGGTGCAGGCGGTGAGTGTGAGAGCGAGAGCCGCAATAGCGGCCACTGTTGTTGGTCGTTGAAGGTTCCCCATTGAGCCATTATTGCCTACCCTCCACGGTGAGCCGTTACGCTGGCAAGAAGTCATAGAGACACGAAAGCGAACAGACACGACGGCGCGGTGAGAGGCCACCCCAAGGGTCAGCGCTCGGCGGGTCGCTACCGAGCCCGCTCTGAGAGGATTCCGCGTGAGCACACCCGTCGTTGGGCAGCAGGCTCCGACCATGCGCATGAGTAGCGGACACTGGTGGTTGGTGGGGATATTCCTTGCCGCAGCCGTAGCGATTGGCAGCTACCTCACGGCGAACAGGGGGGAACCCCTGGCCCAGGACATCGGGAATGTTGGCCTCCTCGCCTTCAGCCTGGCCGCAGCGGCCAGCTGCGCCCTGAGCTCCCGGCGGGACAAGGAATCCGCCAGGGCGTGGTGGCTGATGTCGGTGGCTGCGCTGGTTTGGTTCGGTGGCCAGGTGGCCTGGACCTATTTTGGGATGACCCGGGACCATCTCTATCCCTTCCCCTCGGTCGCCGATATCGGCTTCATCGGCTACGCCCTCCCCGCGACTGCGGCACTCTTTCTCTTCCCCCGCCCGCCCGCGACCCTCGTTTCCCGCCTGCACACGCTGCTCGACGGCGGGGTCATTGCCGGCAGTATGCTCTTCATCAGCTGGTCGACGGTCCTGGGGCCGTCGTACCGGGCCTCCGACGAGAGTGTCCTCGGCAGGCTCACGGGAACGGCGTACCCGGTGGTCGACGTGACGATCATTTCCCTGGTCCTCGTGCTGGGCATCCGACGGCCGGTAGGGGACCGGCTGCGCTGGTTCTGCATGGGCGGCGGCCTCCTTGTTTTGGCCATCACCGACAGCGTTTATGTCCGGTTGGTGTTCGAGGGTGTCGACGGCGCCACCGGATCGCCGCTGGTGATCGGCTGGATGCTGGCCTTCGCGCTCATCGCCCTTGCACCACTCGTCCCGCGCAACCCGAGCGCCGGCGTCGACCGGCACCGCTACGCCGTCGGGCTGGAATTGTTGCCCTACGCGCCGGTACTCGTGGCGATCATTGTCGCGGCAGTCATCGTGGTGGACGGCACCTATCCGGTCCAGCTGTGGATCGGGATTATCACCCTGGCGCTATTGGTGGTCCGCCAGGTCCTGATCGTGATTGAGAATGTCACCCTCACCAGGGGGCTGGCGGACCAGGTGGCGGCGCGCACAGCGGAACTCGAGGGGCTCGGTGCGATCGTCACCTCGTCGTCGGACGCGATCATCGGTTCCACCCCCGACGGGAAGATCGTCAGCTGGAACCCCGGAGCGGAGCGGATCTTCGGCTATCCAGCGGCGGAGACCCTGGGCAAGGACAAGGGGTTTTTGGTGCCTGAGGCGGCGCGGGAAGCCAACGACGCCGCGCACACCCAGGTGCACGACAGCGGAGAAAGCCACAGCTTCGATACCGCGCGGACACGCAGCGACGGATCAGTGGTGCAGGTCGCCATGACCATCTCGCCTATCTGGTCTGACGGATCGGTGCGCGGGCTCGCCACCATCGCCCAGGACATCAGCGAACGACGCGCGGCGGAGGCCGAGTTGCGCCGTGCCCGGGAGGCAGCCCTCGAAGCGACCCGGCTGAAGTCGGAGTTTCTCGCGACGATGAGCCACGAAATCCGCACCCCAATGAACGGTGTGATTGGACTGACTGGGCTACTGCTCGATACCCCGTTGGATTCCACCCAGCGCCAGTACGCGCAAGGCGTCAAAGGAGCGGGCGAGTCCTTGCTGCTGCTGATCAACGACATTCTCGACTTCTCGAAGCTGGAGGCTGGCCGGATCAACCTGGAAATGGAGTCCTTTGACCCGCGGACTCTCATCGATGAGGTAGCAGCCCTCCTGGCGGAGGGAGCGCGCCGGAAGGACGTGGAAGTGATTGCCTACTGTACGCCCGAGGTTCCGGCTCAGCTGATCGGCGACGCCGGGCGCATCCGGCAAGTACTGCTCAACCTTCTTTCGAACGCCGTGAAATTCACTGCCGCCGGTGAAATCGCCGTTCGGGTATACCGTGTCGAAGACGCCGGCGCGCTCACCGAGGGTCAGTCAATGATTCGGTTCGAGGTGCAGGACACGGGCATCGGGATCGCCGCGACTGACCACGAACGACTATTTGAGTCATTTGCCCAGGCGGACGCGTCGACCACCCGCAGGTATGGCGGCACCGGGTTGGGCCTGGCCATTTCCCGTCGGCTCACCGAGGCGATGGGTGGGACCATTGCGGTTGCCAGCACCCCGGGGACCGGGAGTACCTTCTGGTTTGACCTGCCGCTCGACGGGGGCCAGACAGCCAGTCCGCCGGAACCGGGCCTGCTCAACGCACTGCGGGTTCTGGTAGTCGACGACAACGCGACCAACCGCCTGGTGCTGCAGTCACAGCTAGGATCCTGGCGGATGCAGACCGAAGCCGTCGAGGATGGCCCCGCTGCTCTGGGACGCCTCACCGCCGCGGCTCACGCCGGCGAACCCTTCGACATCGCGGTGCTGGACATGTGCATGCCGGTGGTGAACGGGATTGAATTGGCCGAGGCTATTTCCAGCAATCCCGAGCTGTCGTCGACCCGGCTGATTCTGCTGACCTCGATCGGGCGCATCGACCGTGACCGGCTTGCCTCCGCGGGGGTATCTGAATGGCTGACCAAACCGGTGCGGAGTTCGGCACTCTACGACCGTTTGATGCACTTGATGAGTGATACTGACGTCGATCCGACGCCCGAAGCGATCCATTCACGAACCGTCCAGCTCCAGGAACCGGACTCGGAGCACGGGCCCAGCCCGAGAATCCTCGTGGTCGAGGACAACGCGGTGAACCAGTTGGTCGCCGAATCGATGCTCCTGAAGCTCGGGTACCGGGTGGATCTGGTCGGCGACGGCACCGAAGCTGTCAAAGCCACCTCCCACGAAACGTACGCGGCGGTCCTCATGGACTGCCATATGCCGGTCATGGATGGCTTCGAGGCCACCCGGGCCATCCGCAGCCGCGACGCCGCGCACCTGCCCATCATCGCGATGACGGCCGGGGCGCTCAGCGAAGACCGGGAACGGTGCCGCGCCGCGGGCATGGACGACTACCTATCCAAACCGGTGGACCTGGCCCTCCTGCAAACCACTCTGCTGCGCTGGGTGCACACCCCCGGGGTGCCCGCGTCCGGGGTGACAAGGTCGGTGGTGTCAAGGTCGGTGGTCGACGACGACGCGCCCGCCCGCGAGGCCCGCCAGGTGGTTGACCCGGCCCGGCTGGCGATGCTCCGCGGGTTGGGTGCCGACGACGGGTGGGGAGTGCTGCCCGCCGCGGCAGCCGCGTTCCTGGGCGCCGTTCCGGCTGACCTCGCCGAACTCAGGGGCGCCATGGAACGTGGGACCGGTCTGCGGGACGCCGCCCATAAGCTCCGGGGAGCCGCCTCGAATATCGGTGCGGACGGTGTCGCGGCGATCTGCGGCGAACTGGAAGACGCATCGCTCAACGACTCGGTCATCCACCCGGAGACGCTGGCCGAGCTGGAAATAGAGCTCGAACTCGTTTCAGCCGCACTCAACGAATCCGTGAAAGGGGCCCCGTGAAAGTCTTGGTGGTCGACGACGATCCCGGCTCGCTGATGGTCGCTAAGGCAGTGGTGGAACAGTCAGGCTACGAATGCCTGTCCGCGACCAACGGCGACGCCGCCTGGGACCTGTTCCAGGAGTATCAGCCGGAGGTGGTGGTCACCGATTGGATGATGCCCGGACTGGACGGGTTGCAACTCTGCAAGGCTATCCGCAGTGGCGAGACGGATACCTACACCTATCTGGTGCTGTTGACGTCGTTTGGCTCCCAGGACGACGTCCTGGCCGGTATGGATGCTGGCGCCGATGACTATGTCACCAAACCGCTGGACCCGTTCACCCTGCGCACCCGGCTGATGGTGGCCCGCCGGGTGACATCGCTGCACGCCCAACTCGGGCGGTACCGCCAGGAACTGGCGAGGCAGGCACGGACCGATCCGCTGACCGACCTGGATAATCGGTTGAAGCTGACCGAGGACCTTGAGCTGCTCCACAATCGGAGCCTGCGCTATGGCACGCGGTATTCCCTGGCGCTCTGCGACGTGGACTACTTCAAGAGCTTTAACGACCTGCTGGGGCACCCTGCCGGAGACGGCGCGCTCAGGGCGGTTGCGCAGACGCTGACCCTGCTGTCCAGGGACACCGACGGCATCTACCGTTACGGCGGCGAGGAGTTCCTCCTGATCCTGCCGGACCAGAGCGAGAACGACGCGCGGGTAGCGGTGGATCGGATCCGTGCCGGTATCCAGTCCCTGGGCATTGAACATCCCGGCAACCCGGAGAAGGTGCTGACGATCAGCGCGGGAGTCTCATCGTTCACGCCCGACCATGCGGTGGGCAGCGGCCAACTACTCAAGGAAGCTGACGACGCCCTCTATGCAGCGAAGGCGGCAGGCCGGAACCAGGTGGCCTGTTCCAGCCGGGCCCGGTAGGCCAGAGCCTGCGTCAGCCTTGCGCCCACCACCAGGGGAAGGCTTACGATGCCTTCTATGACGATTCCCAGAATTGACCTTGCCAGCGGTTTCACTGTCAGCTCCCAGGGGTTTGGGGGCATGGCATTGACCGATGTGTACGGGGGCATGAACCAGGTCGAGGCGTTAGCCACCCTCAACCATGCGGTGGACATCGGCGTGACGTTCATGGATACGGCCGACGTCTACGGCGCGGGCAGCAACGAGCAGCTGATGTCCCAATTGCTCAGGCACCGGCGCGATGAGGTGCAGCTCGCCACCAAATTTGGGATCCAGGGCAGCCCCGGGGAGGGGTATTCGGGGATCCGCGGCGACGCTGGCTATGTGCGTGAAGCGGCCGAAGCGAGCCTTGGCCGGCTCGGAACGGAAGTCATTGACCTGTATTATCTGCACCGGCGTGACGCCCGTGTCCCTATCGAGGAGACGGTAGGGGCCATGGCCGAACTGGTGACCGCCGGGAAAGTGCGACAGCTTGGCCTGTCCGAGGTTACCGCCGCTGAACTCCAGGCGGCACACGCGGTGCACCCGATTGCCGCAGTCCAGAGTGAGTGGTCCATCTGGAGCCGCGACGTTGAGTCATTGGTGGTGCCGATGGCCGCCCGGCTGGGCATTGGGTTTGTCCCCTACTCCCCGCTGGGGCGCGGCTTCCTCACCGGCACCGTCCAGGCGTCAACGCTGGGCGACGGCGACTTCCGCCACCGGGTGCCACGCTTTGGGGCTGACGCTCTCACCGCGAACGCGGCAGTCGTCGAAGCGGTTCAGGCTGTTGCGGCCGACGCCGGCGTCACCGCAGCGCAGGTGGCGCTCGCCTGGCTGGCGGCGCAGGGACTACGGTTCGGGCTCCCCGTGGTTCCCATCCCGGGCACGCGCAGGCAGAGCCGCATCGACGAGAACGCGGCTGCCACGACTGTTGTCCTCTCCGACGCGCAGCTCGACATGCTCGACGGCGCCGCCGCACTTGTCGTGGGGGAGCGGAGCGCCGATCTGAACTGGGTCTCGCAGGGAAGAGAGGCTTAGTCCTCTACCGATCGGCAAAAAGTGGTGCTCTACTAGGGGCCGGAGCGGAACCGTATGCTGTCAGCGAACCAGGCATCGTTCCCTGCTTCGGACAAGTTGAGCGAGGTAGACTCAACTTGACGGGTCATTGCTGTTCGAAAGGTTGAGTCATGGACGCCAAGTTCACCACCAAGAGCCAGGAAGCGTTGTCCGCTGCCGCGATGAACGCCTCGACCGCAGGCAACCCCCAGGTTGACCCGGCGCACCTGGTGAAAGCCTTAATGGATCAGCGTGACGGCGTGGCGGTGGCCCTCCTCAAGTCATCGGGTGCAGACCCCGATGCGGTCAGCACCTGGGCGAGCGCGGCGATCAAGGCCCTGCCGTCGTCGTCGGGCACCTCCACCGCGCAGGCGCAGTTCTCCCGCGATACCCTGCAGGCCATCAAGGCCGCCCAGCAGGAGGCCGAGACGCTGGGAGACAGTTTCATTTCGACTGAACACCTGCTCCTGGGCCTGGCTGCGGGCGCCGGCGCGACGGGCACCCTCCTGCGCACCGCCGGGGCCTCACGGGATGCGCTCGCGGCAGCCCTACCGGGGATCCGGGGCGACCGGCGGGTGACCAGCCCCGACCCGGAGACCACGTTCCAGGCGTTGGCGAAGTTCGGCGTCGACCTGACTGAGATCGCCCGGTCGGGGAAGCTCGATCCGGTGATCGGACGGGACAGCGAAATCCGCCGCGTCATCCAGGTCTTGTCGCGCCGCACCAAGAATAACCCCGTGTTGATCGGCGAGCCGGGCGTCGGAAAGACCGCAGTGGTCGAAGGACTCGCCCAGCGGATCGTGGCCGGCGACGTGCCCGAGTCGCTGCGCGACAAAACCCTGATCAGCCTGGACCTCGGCTCGATGATCGCCGGCGCAAAATACCGGGGCGAGTTTGAGGAACGGCTCAAGGCGGTCCTTGAGGAAATCAAGGCTGCAAACGGGCAGGTGATCACCTTCATCGACGAGCTGCACACAGTGGTTGGAGCTGGCGCCTCCGAAGGCTCCATGGACGCCGGCAACATGCTCAAACCCATGCTGGCCCGCGGCGAACTGCGGCTGATCGGCGCCACCACCCTTGATGAGTACCGCAAGAACGTCGAGAAGGATGCGGCCCTGGAACGGCGGTTCCAGCAGGTCTACGTCGGCGAGCCCAGTGTGGAAGACACCATTGGCATCCTCCGCGGCCTGAAGGAACGCTACGAGGCTCACCATAAGGTCACCATCGCTGATTCCGCCCTCGTGGCGGCGGCCACCCTCTCCAACCGGTACATCTCCGGCCGGCGGCTCCCGGACAAGGCGATCGACCTCGTGGACGAAGCCGCCTCCAGGCTGCGCATGGAGATCGACTCGGCGCCCGAGGAAATCGATCAACTGCGCCGCTCGGTTGATCGGCTCACCATGGAGGAGCTGGCGCTGGCGGGGGAGAGCGACGACGCTTCCCAGGACCGGCTGCACGCCCTCCGCGCCGATCTGGCGGACCAAAAGGAAAAGCTTGCAGCACTCAACGCCCGGTGGGACGCCGAGAAGGCGGGGCTGAACCGGGTCGGTGATCTCAAGGCAGCACTCGAGGACCTGCGCTCGCAGGCCGAGCGGGCCCAGCGGGACGGTGACCTGGAGCACGCCTCGCGGCTGCTCTACGGGGAAATCCCCACCCTGCAACGCGAACTCGACGCGGCGCAGGCCGCGGAACCCGAGGGCACGCCCTTGCCGATGGTCGCCGAGGACGTTACGACCACAGATATTGCCGAGGTGATCTCAGCGTGGACCGGCATCCCGGCCGGACGCATGCTGCAGGGCGAAAGCCAGAAGCTCCTGCACATGGAACAGGTGATCGGATCCCGCCTGATCGGGCAGTCCACTGCGGTGGCCACGGTCTCGGACGCGGTCCGCCGCGCCCGCGCCGGCATCGCCGACCCTGACCGCCCCACCGGCTCGTTTCTATTCCTCGGGCCCACCGGGGTGGGGAAGACGGAACTGGCGAAGGCCCTCGCCGACTTCCTGTTCGACGACGAGCACGCGATGGTGCGGATCGACATGTCCGAATATTCCGAGAAGCACTCGGTTTCCCGGCTGGTGGGAGCCCCGCCCGGGTACGTCGGCTACGAGGAGGGTGGGCAGCTCACCGAGGCGGTGCGCCGCCGCCCCTATAGCGTGCTGTTGCTCGACGAGGTGGAAAAAGCCCACCCCGAGGTCTTCAACATCCTGTTGCAGGTGCTCGACGACGGCCGCCTCACAGATGGGCAAGGCCGTACCGTCGACTTTCGTAACGTGATCCTGGTGCTGACCTCCAACCTGGGATCCCAGTTCCTGGTTGACCCGTCGCTGTCCGACGCAGCGAAACGTGATGCGGTGATGGCCGTGGTGAACTCGAGCTTCAAGCCGGAGTTCCTGAACCGGCTTGACGATGTTGTCTTGTTCGATGCGCTGAGCCTTGACGAGCTCTCCCGCATCGTGGATCTGCAGGTACAGTCCCTGGCATCCCGGCTGCACGAGCGTCGCCTGAACCTGACGGTGACCGATGCTGCACGCGAATGGCTTGCCCTGACCGGGTTCGACCCAGCCTACGGTGCCCGACCCCTCCGGCGGCTAGTGCAGCGCGAAATCGGCGACCGGTTGGCCCGGGGCATCCTGGCAGGAACCATCAACGACGGCGACACGGTGCTGGTGGACCGCACCGGTGAAGCAGACGGTCTCAGCGTGACCGCGGAAGTGCTCGAGAGCCGCTAGTCGGTGATGAGGGTGTCGCTGATGATGTTACCCTCGCTGCTGGTCACCAGGCAGTCCAACCGGCGGTCGCCGTCGGACCAGGCGTTTTGCTGCGGTGTGACGCGAAAGAGTTCGAGGTTCTCGTAGCGGGAGACGGCAGTCTCATCGAGGTCGACGCCGTCGCACACCTGCTGTGCGCGGAGGGCCAGCGCGTCCTCGCCGGGAAACTGATCACCGTCAGCGTAGAACTCGGTGGCGAGCAACTGCGCGTTGTGCGGGGTTGAGCAGGTCACCACTGTTGATCCGGTGTTGATGTCGACGAAGTCCCGCAGGCACTGGCCCGCGTCGAGATCAATGGGCAGGACATCCTCGGCAATAATGCCGTCGGCGCCCGGTGCGCCGTTGCTGATCGGTTCCGTGTCCGGCGAGGATGTCAGGCCGCTGATGAGGGCTATCAGAGCCCAGACCAGCAGTCCCAGGGCCAGCAATCCGAGGAGCGCCCCGCCGATCAGAAGGCCCCTGGTTCGTTGGCCTTTGCCCGCCGCCTTTCGTCCGTCGCGGCGTCGGGCGGGTTGGGTTCCCGCCGGGGGGAGCCCATAGGGCCCGCCGGCCGGTTCGCCCGGCTGCCCTGTGGGCGGCTCCAGGTAGCTGTCCTGCGGGGCAGCCGGGCTTGGTGGAACGGCGGGGGCGACAGCCGGCGGCGGCGTCCGGCCGCCTGGCAGGCCAGCCGGATCGGTGGTGGGGACTTCTGCCGGGGAATCGGTGGGGCTCGCGGCGCTGACGGGGCTGAAGGCGTCGACGTCTGATGCGGGGTCGGCGTCGTGAAAAAGCCCGTCCCACCGCTGTCCGTCAGTCGCCGCTGCCGTCCACTGGGGGGAGTCGCTGTCAGCGGCGAAGCTGGGCTGCGCCCGGTCGGACTCGACGCGGGGATCCCCGGCGAGGGGCGGGTTTGGATCCGCTGCGGCTTCGGCATCACCGGGCTGCACGGCACCCGGGCCCACGAGTTGTGTCTCGTCGGCTTCGACCGGCTCGGGGTGCCGGGCTTCAGCGTTACCCTTCCCGGGATCGGATGCGGAGCCCCGCGGGGTGTGCTCCTGATCGCGCATGGTGTTCCGCCCTGCCTTCTACGTTCGCGTGCGTCTGCCCGAAAGTGCAGGCGCGTCCGGTACGACTTTAGCCAAGATTCGCCCGCGCCACGTAGGGCCCGCCCAAACCTGCAGCACTGCCGAAGCTGCACGTTTTGCGGGTGGCCCGGGCAGCGCACGCGGGAGCCGGGAAAGCATGTAATCTATAGGTACGACAAACTGACCAAATACTCCGGGGCCTCGCTGCAGCCTTGGGCCGATAGGGCCCCAGCGACCACCTCCGGATCGACGCAAAAGGGGGTCACGCCATGGGGCGCGGCCGTCAAAAGGCAAAAGCTACCAAGCAGGCCCGGGACATCAAGTATTTCAGTCCCGCAACTGACTACACGGCACTGCAGCGAGAGCTCACAGGCCCAGGAGAGCGAGCCTCCAAACGTTCGGCAGGTCCGATAGAGCCGGTCGAACCGGACTATTCGGCGTATGCGGACAAATATGATGATGTGGACAATGATGACCAGGACGACGACGGATCGCGCCGCACTGGTTAGCTCATAGCACGCAGCACCACAAAAGTGGGGTACCTGCAGGATAGTTGTTACGCAACGACTATCCTGCAGGTACCCCACTTTTCTGTGCCCCCATAAGGGCCGAAAGCCTAGGCGTACTGGCCGACCAGGCGCACCGATCCACCGTCGACGCCCTTGGCACCCTGCACGTAGTCGGGCCCCTCAGTGGATTCATCGGAGGCTGCTGCCACCTGACCCATCACCCAGGCGGGGACGCCCCGTTCGGTCAACCGCGCGATAGCGGCATCCGCGGCCGGGGCCGAGACGATCGCCACCATCCCGACGCCCAGGTTCAGGGTGCGTTCCAGGTCCGGCAGCGGCACCGCGCCGAGCTCGGCCACGAGCTTGAAGATGGCAGGCAGCTCCCAGGTGGACCGGTCGACTGTTGCTTCCAGCCCGTGCGGCAGCACCCGGGCCAGGTTGGCTGCGAGCCCCCCGCCGGTAACATGGCTGAAGCCGTGAACGCTTGAGTTGTTGCCGACCGGCAGGAAACGAGCCAGGTCGAGGCAGTCCGCAGCGTAGACACGGGTGGGCTCAAGGAGCTCCTCGCCGAGCGTGCGCCCCAGCTCACTGACCTGGCGGTCCAGCGCCCAGCCGGCCCGGTTGATGATGCGGCGCACCAGCGAGTAGCCGTTGGAGTGCAGGCCCGAAGACGCCATCCCAAGGATCACGTCGCCTTCCCTCACCCGGTCCGGGCCGAGCAGCGCATCGGCCTCCACCACGCCGGTGGCGGCGCCGGCGACGTCGTACTCGTGTTCCCCCAGCAGGCCGGGGTGTTCGGCTGTCTCGCCACCCACCAGGGCGGTCCCGGCGACCGAACAGGCCGCGGCGATGCCCCGGACAATGTCGGCGATGCGCTCGGGCACCACCTTGCCGCAGGCAATGTAGTCGGTCATGAACAGGGGCTCGGCGCCGACCACCACGATGTCGTCGACCACCATGCCCACCAGGTCAAACCCGATGGTGTCGTGGATGTCCATGGCCTGAGCGATGGCTACCTTGGTGCCGACACCGTCGGTCGACGTCGCCAGCAGGGGCTTGCGGTAGGTCAGCAGGCGGGAGACGTCATAGAGGCCAGCGAACCCGCCGACTCCACCGATGACCTGCGGGCCGTGGGTGGCCCGGACGGCGTCCTTCATCAGTTCGACGGCGCGGTCGCCGGCTTCCACGTCCACTCCAGCGCTGGCATAGGTGATGGGGGAGTTGGTGGTCATACCCGTTCTTTCTTGTCTTCGGCGGTCAGCACTGCTTCGAACTCGCTGTCGGGTCCTGGATCGCACCCGTTGGATCCCGGGTCGTCGGCCGGATCGAGCCGTTCCAACAGGTTTTTGCCGCGGCGCTCCTCAGCGGGCAGCGCGATGGGATAATCGCCGGTGAAGCAGGCGGTGCACAACCGTTCGCGCGGCTGCTCGGTGGCGGCGATCATGCCATCTTCGGAGATATAGGCGAGGCTGTCAGCGCCGATGGAGTTGCTGATCTGCTCCACTGCGGCGCCGTTGGCGATGAGCTCGGCGCGGGAGGCGAAGTCGATCCCGTAGAAGCAGGGCCAGCGCACCGGCGGGGAAGAGATCTTTACGTGCACTGAGGCGGCGCCCGCCTCGCGGAGCATCCGCACTACCGCCCGCTGGGTGTTGCCGCGCACAATCGAATCGTCGACGACGATGATCCGCTTCCCCCGGATGACCGATTCCAGCGCGTTGAGTTTCAGGCGGATGCCGAGCTGCCGGAGGGTCTGGCTGGGCTGGATGAAGGTGCGGCCCACGTAGGAGTTCTTCACAAATCCGTGAGCAAATGGAATGCCCGACTGCTCGGCAAAACCCACGGCGGCGGGGGTGCCGGACTCCGGGACGGGGATGACGACGTCGGCCTCGGCCGAGTTCTCGCGTGCCAGCTGGCGGCCCATTTCCACCCGGGCTTCGTAGACCGAGCGGCCGGCAATGGCTGCGTCCGGCCGGGCCAAATAGACGTACTCGAAGACGCAGCCAGCCCTAGTGGGCTGGGCGAATTTCCGGGTGCGGACGCCGTCCTCGTCGATCGCGATGAACTCGCCGGGCCCGATCTCCCTGATGAAACTGGCACCCACGGTGGCCAGGGCTGCCTGCTCGGAGGCGACCACCCAGCCACGTTCGAGGCGGCCGAGGACCAGGGGGCGGACACCGTGGGGGTCCCGCGCCGCGTAGAGGGTGCCTTCATCCATGAACACGAAGCAGAAGGCGCCGTTGATTTTGGGGAGCAGTTCAAGGGCGGTTTCTTCGAGGGACCGGCCGTCGTCGCCCGCGAGGAGGGTAGTCACCAGTGCGGTATCCGAAGTGTTGCCCTGGGCCATTTCGCCGCTGCGCGGCTTCCCCTGGCGGTCGAGGATCATCTGGTAGAGGTCCGCCGAGTTGGTGAGGTTGCCGTTGTGGGCGAGAGCTACAGTGCCGACGGCGGTGGCGCCGAGGGTAGGTTGCGCGTTGGCCCAATTCGAGGACCCTGTGGTCGAGTACCGGCAGTGGCCGACAGCGATGTGGCCTTCGAGGGTGTTGAGGGTGGTTTCGTCGAAGACCTGGGAGACCAGGCCCATGTCCTTATAAACGTTGATCCGCTCACCGTTGCTGGTGGCGATGCCGGCAGATTCCTGGCCACGGTGCTGGAGCGCATACAGACCGTAGTACGCGAGCTTAGCCACCTCCTCGCCAGGAGCCCAGACACCGAAAACACCGCAGGCATCCTGAGGGCCCTTCTCACCTGGAAGAAGGTCATGGGAAAGATTTCCGTCACCGCGAACCATTGCATCATTCTCTCACGCGTTGGCGTTGGCGCTTCCATCGGTCAGTCGGGGTGAAGCTCGTCGTCGTATGTGCGCTCGGCGACGGCGCGTTGGGTGCGGCGGACGCTGATCCGGTCCAGGACCAGGACCAGAAGAGCGCCCAAAAGCAGGCCGGGGATTGCGAACACCATGATGAAGAATCCGAAGATGGATTCCCGGGTCAGGGTGGCATCGCCGGGGCCGGCATACGCGACGATCGCCGCGACAATGACACCGACCAACACGCCGAGCCCCATGAACGGCGCGAACCGCGGTGCGCGGCGCACCGTCACTTCACGGCGGGCTGGGCCTCGCTCCTGGCCGGCGGTGGGGCCGGGCGTCTCGCCGACCGGGGCTTCGGCGTCGGGCGATGCTGCCTCAGCGTCCTCGTCACGGGGTGGCTGCTGCTCTGAACTCATGCTTTAAGGCTACCGGCGATTAGCCGACCCGCCTGACCACCTGATAGCCGTCCTCCCGAAAGATCAGTTCATAGGACGATCCGGGATAGGTCTCTTCGGCATGTGCCACTGCGTCCTCGGGCTGGGTGGGGCCCCAGCTCCAGTCCTGGTTGTCGACGATCAGGTAATCCGGCGGCGGATTGTCGTTGCCCAACCAGAACACCTCGGTGTCGGGAACCAGATACGGCATCAGCACCACACCGCTCTCCACGCTCGCGCCCGCCGGGAACAGGGCCATCAACCGGTCTGCTGTTTCCCACCGCCCGGACTGGCGGAAGGTGTCCGGGTCCGCCAGGTCGCCCAGGGGTTGGGTCGGTAGCAGGAGGAGGGCGACGACAGCGACGGCCGGGACGACGGCGGCGCCGGCCACGCGCAACCACCGCCGTCGTGACCGGCGGGACGTGTCAATGGCGTCGATCAGCGCGGCGAACAGCACGGGCATCAGAACGGCGCTGTAATGCCATTCGGGCCCCCAATAGACGTCGTTTCCCGACACGAAACGCCACGCCACGGTGGGCACCATGACCAGGGCCAGCGGCGACCTGAGGAACAGGAAGCCGCCAGCCAGCAACAGCAGCCACACCGTCTCGTATTTGGCGCCCGCGGAGAAGATGGTGACCAGGGCACCGAGAGGGTCTGCGAGCATCCCGCGGACGTCGATCCGGTCGGAGTAGTCGTACTGTCCACCGCTGTTGAGCAGGGGCAGGATCACCGCCACGGAAAGCAGCAGCCAGCCGATTCCCCAGGCGGCGAGCCACCATCCGATCCGGTTCTTGTACCGCCAGGCGATGACCAGTCCGATCGCCGCGACAGTCAGGCCCAGGTCCTCCTTCACGAACACCAGCAGCCCGGCCCAGACGACGGCGGTGCGCAGCCGGCCGCTAATCATTGCCTCAAGAGCGAGCGCCAGCAGCAGAACCGCGAAGGCAATCTCGTGGAATTGCGCGGCCACTGCCGTCTGCAGACCCCACGACAGCCCGTACGCCGCGCCGAGGCAGGTGCCAATGACCGTCCCGAAACGGCGGATCCCCAGCCGGGCGATGACCAGGACCGAGACCCCGATCAGGAGATTCTGGACCACCAGCAGGGTTAGGCCGGAAGGGAAGAAGGCATAGGCGGGGCCGAGGAGCACCAGGAGCGGATGAAAGTGGTCGCCGAGCAGGTTGAAGCCGTCGCCTTTGATGGGGACAATCGGCGCGTCGAACCCGGCGTACGCCTTGGCCAGCTGGGTGAAGATGCCAAGGTCCCAGGAGGGGGTGTCCAGCCGGTTCCACTGCGCCACCGAGTACACGGTGTACAGGACGGTGACGAGGAGGGCGGTGATCAGCGCAGCCGACGGCTGCCTGCGGATGGCCGACGTCGTCGACCGCAAGCCCTCAGTGATGAAAGAGGTTCGCGGGCGTGTGTGCTCGGCGGTCATGACGGCGAACGATCCTGAGCGGCGAACAGTGGCAACAAGTCACTCAGGTCGGCCCGCTGGCCTGAGGCAGCGACCCTTCCGGCGTTCACGGCGTCGGCCCAGGCCAGGGTTCCGGTCACGAGGGCCAGCCAGGTAGCGGCGTCGGTCTCCACCACGTTCGGCGGCGTGCCACGGGTGTGGCGGGGCCCGGCGATGCATTGGGCTACCCCGAATGGCGGCACCCGCACCTCTACGCTGTTGCCCGGAGCGCGTTCAGCGAGTTCCTCCAGGGCGTAGCGCACGGCAGTGGCCGTCTCGGGCCGGGCGGCAGATCCGGACCGCACCGCGTCGAGGGCTGACTCGCCGGCTGAGGCGGGGATCCGTCGTCGTGCCATCGCGGCTAGTCCAGGAGGGCCGTGACCGGTCCGGCGAGCCGGAGCTTGCCAACCGGTTCGTTGCCGCCGAGCACCGGCGGCACCACTTTTTCGAGGACGGCACCCACCTTGTCGACGTCGACGGCGCCTGCCGCAGCCAGGAGGGTCAGGCCCACCAGGGTGGTGGCGCGGATGTTGCCGTCAAGGATCTTCAGGGCCAGGGAGACGCCGGTGTCGGTACCCATGACCAGCACCCCTTCGGCCCCGTTCTTGGAGATGATGCCCAGATCTTCCATCACCACCGAATTTTCCCGGCCGCGTCCGTGGACGGCCCAGGGATAGTCGAGCATGGCGGTGGCAATCGTCGCCGCGCGGGCGTCGGCGTGCTTGTCGGACGGGGCACGGGAGAACTTGCCGATGCCGCGGGCCAGGCCCTTGAGCGACACCGCGGCGAGGGGAGCCCCGCAGCCGTCGACCCCCCAGTGGGACACCTGCTCTTCGGTGTACTCCTCGATGACGGCTGCAATGCGTTGTTGCAACGGATGGGAGGGGTCAAGGTAGGTGGAGTGATCCCAGTTGTTCTCGGTGCAGGCCCACAGGAAGGCGGCGTGTTTGCCGGAGCAGTTGAACGCGATGCGCTGCTTGCCCTTTTCGGTGCGGATCAGCCAGTTGCGGGCTTCCTCGTCCTGGGGCCAGTCGGCCGGGCACTGGAGGTGCTCCTCGGAGACCCCGGCGGCGCTGAGCATGGTGCGGACCACGTCCATGTGCTCGTGGGAGCCCACATGGCTGGCGGTTGCCAGCGCCACCTGCGGCCCGCGCAGCGGGACCCCCGACTGCATGGTCGCGAGGGCCTGGAAAGGTTTGAGGGTGGAGCGCGGGAAGACGGGGGCGTTGATGTCGCCGAGCTCGGTGACGACTGTGCCATCGGCGGCCAGGATCACCGCTGAGCCCAGGTGCCGTGATTCGATGAAGCCGTTACGTTCCAGGACAGCCAGGTCTACGGCGTCGGAAGAGGAGAAGGTCTGAGGCATGAAACTAGTATCGCCCATCGGAGGGGTACGGGGTGGAGCTTGTGCCCACCGGAGTGAACGGACATCCGGTGGGCACAAGATTGGAGGCTATGCGGGCCTAGGCGACGGTGAACTGCACCGACTGCCAGCCCGAGGCGCCGTTGGGTACGGTGTCGGCGCGTTCTTCGGTCTGGACGCCGTCGGGGTCGTAGGCACGGGCGCGGACGGTGTGTGAGCCCGATTCGAGGTTGATCTCGTGGGACCACTGGCGCCAGGTGTCCACCGACGCTTCGGTGGCGAGCGTCGCTTCTTCCCAGTCGCCGTCGTCAATCTGGACTTCAACCTTGGTGATGCCGCGGTGCTGCGCCCACGCTGACCCGCCGATGGTGGAGGTACCGGCGGGGAGCTGGGCAAAGGAGCGGGGCACCTCGACGCGGGCCATGGTCTTGATCGGACCCTTTTCGGACCACCCGCGGTCGGTCCAGTAAGCGGTCTTGTCGGCGAACCGGGTGACCTCAAGATCGACAACCCATTTGGTGGCCGACACATAGCCGTACAGGCCGGGAACCACCATGCGGACGGGATAGCCATGTTCCAAGGGAAGGGGTTCGCCGTTCATGGCGATCGCAAGCATCGCATCGCGGTCATCCTGCAGGATCGGCAGGGGAGTGGAGGCGCTGAAACCGTCGGTGCTGGTGGAAAGCACCATGTCCGCGTCGCCGGTCGGCCTGGCCCGCGCCAGCAGCTCGCGGATCGGGTAGCCGAGCCACTTCGCGTTGCCGGCCAGGTTTCCGCCGACGGGGTTGGAGACGCAGGTCAGGGTGACGTGGCGTTCGATCAGGTCCGCATCGAGCAGGTCCTGAAAGGTCATGGTGATCTCTTCCTCCACCATGCCGTGCACCCGCAGCTCCCAAGTCTCCAGATCGATCTGCGGCACGCTCAGGGCAGTGTCGATCCGGTAGAAGTCGGGGTTGGGGGTCAGCCAGGGGACCACGCCGTCGACGCCGGATTCCACCCCGGCGGGGATAGCCGGTGCGGCACTGGCCGGGGTGGGGAAGGTGAGGGCCTCACGCGCCATGTTGACCGTGTTGCGGGCTCCGGCGATGGCCCGGCCGCCGGCAGCCGCGGCTCCGGCGACGATGGCGGTGATGCCTGCGGCGGCGAAGAAGGTGCGTCGGCTGGTGCCGTTGGTTGTTGCCGCGCCAGCCGTGCGGGCGGTGGTGCTGCTGGCGCTGATGCCGTTGATGGTGCTGCTGGCGTCTGAACGGTGGGCGCCGTCGTCGTGGGCTGCATGCAGCGCACGGACCAGATAGCGCAGGGCAAGCAGCCCCACGGCGGTTCCGATCACTGTCGGCACGGCGTCCAGCAGGGTAGCCCCGGCCCGGGAGATCACGGCAGCGACGATGACTGCACCCATCAGCAGTACGCCCGCCACCCCGAACACCCATTTGCGGTAGGCGACCACGCCGAGGATGGCAGCAAGGACAACAATCGTGACGCCCATCCCGACGAAGAGCGCCACCTTGTCATTGGTGCCGAAGGTGGCGATGGCGAAGTCCTTCAGCCACGGTGGGGTGAAATCAATGAAGGTGGAGCCGAGTGCGATCAGCGGCGCGGCGCGGGCGGTGAGGAAGGCGCCGAGCAGCTCGGCAACGCCCAGCACCAGGCCAGCGGAGACTATTCCGGCCAGTGCTGCCAATAAGGATTCCTTGCGCCCGGGGCGTCGTAAAGCTTTCATGCCTTTAATTCGGAGTGACGTGTCGAGAGTATGGGTTGTCATAGGGGTGATTCGCCCGTCACACCGTCGCGAGGACTCGGCCGAGCCAGTACGCTGATCTACTGTGAAGGTTCTAGTGATAGGCCCCGGCGGCCGCGAACACGCCCTTGTCCGAGCGTTGCTGGCCGATCCGTTCGTGCACGAGGTGCACGCAGCCCCCGGCAACGCCGGTATCTCGGGCATCGTGCCAACCCATGCCGTTGACGCCGCCGATCCGGCCGCCGTCACCACGCTGGCCCAGTCTCTGGCCTCGGACCTGGTGGTGATTGGTCCTGAAGCGCCGCTCGCCGCGGGGGTGGCCGACGCGCTACAGGAAGCGGGGATCCCCGTTTTCGGTCCATCGCAGGAGGCCGCCCAGCTGGAAGCGTCGAAGGCTTTCGCCAAGCAGATCATGGCCGCAGCCAACGTCCCGACCGGGATGGCCCGGGTGGCTTCCACCCCTGAGCAGGCGGCAGAGGCGCTGGACATTTTCGGTGCCCCCTTCGTCGTCAAGGATGACGGATTGGCCGCCGGTAAAGGCGTGGTGGTCACCTTCGACCGCGCCGAGGCCCTCGAGCATGCGCAAGCCTGCTTCGACGCCGGCGGCACGGTGGTGATTGAAGAGTTCCTCGACGGGCCCGAGGTGTCACTCTTCGTCCTCTCCGATGGCCGCAACGTGCTGCCCCTCGCACCTGCTCAGGACTTCAAGCGCATTCACGACGGCGACCAGGGACCAAACACCGGCGGTATGGGTGCTTATTCACCCCTCGATTGGGCCCCCACCGGGCTGGTTGACGAGGTGATTGACCGGGTCGCGCAGCCGACCATCGACGAGATGGCCCACCGCGGCACCCCGTTCGTCGGGGTTCTTTACGTTGGGCTGGCGCTGACCGCCCGTGGCCTGCGGGTGATCGAGTTCAACGCCCGGTTCGGGGATCCCGAGACGCAGGCGGTGCTGGCCCGGCTGCGAACACCCCTCGGCGGGGTGCTGTTGGCCGCCGCCAAGGGCGGGCTGGACCGGATCGAAAGCCTCAACTGGTCACCGCAGTCAGCGGTGGCGGTGGTCCTCGCCTCGGCAAACTACCCGGACGTGCCCCGTACCGGCGACCGCGTGCGTGGCCTGAAGAAGGCCGAAGCGGTCGACGGCGTGCACGTGTTGCACGCCGGAACCGCGCTGAAGCACGGCAAGGTGGTGTCGGCCGGTGGGCGGGTACTCGCCGTCGTCGGGCTCGGGGATGACCTCGCCGCCGCCCGCGAGAAGGCGTACCGCGGGATGGCGCAGCTCGAACTCAAGGGTGGGCAGTACCGCACCGACATTGCGCTCAAGGCGGCGCGGGGCACCGTTGCGGCACCGATTGTTGCCTCACCGTTGACGCCCGCGACCGCTGCTTCGGCAGCGAGCCCTGCGGGGGCCTGAGCGTGACCTTTACGCCGTCGTACATTGACGTTCCCGGCTGGAAGCACAGCTATTCGGGAAAGGTGCGGGACCTGTACTCGCCGCTGACCGGGCCGGAGGACCGGGTGCTGGTGGTCGCAAGCGACCGGATCAGCGCCTACGACTTCGTGCTGTCGTCGGAGATTCCGGACAAGGGCCGCGTCCTGACCCAGCTGAGTCTGTGGTGGTTTGAGCAGCTCACCGAGGTGCCCAACCATGTGCTGTCCACCGAGGTGCCCCACGAGGTGGCTGGCCGGGGGATGATCTGCAGCAAACTGGAGATGTTCCCGGTGGAATGCATCGCTCGCGGCTACCTGACCGGGTCCGGGCTGCTGGAATACCGGTCGGCGGGCACCGTGTGTTCGCTTCCGTTGCCGGCCGGGCTGGAGGATGGATCCCGGCTGGAGTCGGCCCTGTTCACGCCGTCGGCCAAGGCAGCGGTGGGCGAGCACGACGAGAACATTGCCTACGACGACGTCGTCGCCACCGTTGGCGCACGCGTGGCGGAGGAGTTGCGGCGTCTGACCCTGGCAATCTATGGCCGGGCCGAGGAAATTGCCCGGTCCCGGGGGATCGTCCTCGCTGACACGAAGGTGGAGTTCGGGCTGTCCGCCGACGGGCAGATCACCCTCGGGGACGAGGTGCTGACCCCCGACTCCTCACGGTTCTGGGATGCAGCTTTGTATGCGCCGGGCCAGGCGCAGCCGTCCTTCGACAAGCAGTTCGTCAGGGATTGGCTCACCTCGGATGCCTCCGGCTGGGACAAGGCCTCCGCGCCGCCGGAACTCCCCGCCGAGATCATCTCGAAGACCCGCGGCCGGTACATCGAGGCCTACGAGCGGCTGACCGGCCTCACTTTCGCCTAGTTCCACCCCGTTTCGCTCACCCATCACCTGATTTCGTGTACTCCTGCTCACTGAGGGCGCCGTGCCAGTGGGCATGTGGGTCTATGCCCACTCTCTGACTGCCCATCGTGGGCAGGTGAGCGGGATCGGCTTCACGCGATCCCACTGCTGGACCTTGACCGCTGGGATTGTCTAGACCTTCCCGCTAACCGCCTCTGATGGATGGGAAGCGGTGCCGGGGAACCCGTATTTGTGCACTCCTGCTCACCAGGCGGGCCTTGTGGGTGGGCATAGCCGCTGAAGCTCAGCTACCTGCGGGCTTGAGTGGGCATTTGTGTCGGGCGGACACCGCGGCTCCCGCTGATGGGCCTCCATCAGTGGGATTGACTCGCCTTCCCAGTGATCGTGCGCGGGGGTGGGAAGCCGTGGGCATGAAAAATCCCCGTGGTTGGCCTTTCTGAGCCATGAGGCGTTTTCACAATGGTCGGGGTGACAGGAATTGAACCTGCGACCTCGTCGTCCCGAACGACGCGCGCTACCAAGCTGCGCCACACCCCGAAGCTGGCGACCGTCAAAATTGGCCGCTCCAGCAACAGACTACCTGAGCACCCGGGGATGTAAAGCTAAACCAGCGTCTCCTGCCAGGCCGCGTGCAGGGTCGCGAACCGGCCGTCGCCGCCGATCAACTCCGCCGGGGTACCGTCCTCCACCACCTCGCCGTCGTGAACCACGAGCACCCGGTCGGCGATCGACACGGTGGATAGGCGGTGGGCGATGATCAGGGCGGTGCGGTTGCCGAGCAGCTTCTGCAGCCCCTCCTGCACCAGCCGTTCGCTGGGGATGTCCAGCGACGAGGTGGCCTCGTCCAGGATCAGCACCGCGGGGTTGGCCAGAAATGCGCGGGCAAAGCTGATCAGCTGGCGCTGCCCCGAGGAGACCCGGCCGCCACGCTTGTTCACGTCGGTGTCGTAACCGTCGGGCAGGGACCTGATGAACGCGTCAGCACCCACCGAGCGGGCCGCCGCCTCGATCTCCTCCCGGGTGGCTTCCGGCTTCCCGAGCGCAATGTTGTCCGCCACGCTGCCGCTGAACAGGAACGCCTCCTGTGTCACCATCACGACGGCGCGCCGCAGGTCGCGGGGCTCGACCTCCCGGATATCGATACCGTCGAGCGTGATGCCGCCGGCCGAGACGTCGTAGAACCGGGCGATGATCTTCGCCAAGGTCGACTTGCCGGCGCCGGTCTGACCCACCAGCGCAATGGTCTGGCCGGCTGGGATGTGCAGGTCCATGGTGGGCAGGATGACCGGGCCGTCGCCGTAACGGAACTCCACGCCGTCGAACCTGATCTCCCCGCGGGGATCCTTCAGCGGCACCGGGTTCCGGGGAGGGCGGACGGTTGGCACCTCCTCGAGGAGACCGGACACCTTCTCCAGCGCCGCCGACGCCGACTGGAACGAGTTGTAGAACATGGCCATCTGGTCCACCGGTTGGAAGAACCGCTTGCTGTACAGCAGAAGGGCGAGCAGGGCGCCGACGGCCAGCGAGCCATCCAGCACCCGGAACCCGCCCACCAGCAGCACCACGGCAACGGTCACGTTGCCGATCAGCACCAGGCCCGGCTGGAAGATGCCGTTGAGGTTGATCGACCGGACGGTGACCTGGCGGTAGTCCTCGGCCAGCTCGTCGTATTTGGCGGCGTTGACTTCCTCGCGGCGGAAGGCCTTGACCGCGCGGATCCCGGTCATGGTCTCGATGAAGTGGACGATCAACCGCGCCGACACCACCCGTGAGGAGCGGAACGCGATCTGTGAGTGCTTCTGGTACCAGCGGGCCAGCAGGAACATCGGCACCGCGGCGACGAGGATCAGCAGACCGGTCCGCCAGTCGAGGATGAAGATGGTGATAGCGGTGAACAGCATGTACATGACGCCGGACGCGAGGGAACTGACCCCGGAGTCCAGGAGTTCGCGCAGCGCCTCCAGGTCGGAGGTCTGCCGGGAAATGATGCGCCCCGACGTGTACTTTTCGTGGAACTCGAGGCTCAGCCGCTGGGTGTGCCGGAAGACGCGGAGCCGCAGATCCAGGAGCATCGCCTGACTGAGCAGTGCCGTCGCCCGGACGTAGCCCGCGGTCAGGGTGGCCGTCAGCACGGCGGCGATCAGGTAGGTGAGGCCGGCGAGCCAAAGGTAGGTCGGGTCGCCGTCGAGCAGTGACGGAAGGGCGTTGTCGATGCCGAACGCGATGACGGCAGGGCCAGCCACGCGGGCGGCCTGGGAGCCAACCACCAGGGAGATAGTCCAGCTGAACTGCCGCCGGTTGGGCTGGATGAGAGACCCCAGGAGCCGGAAAGAGCGGGACCGCACCGACTTGTTCTGGGCCTTGGAGAGGAGGACGTCGTCCTCGTTGGCGACGCCCGACGACGTCCCCCCGGCGGGTGCCTTCCCGTTGTTTGGCTGTGGTGATGTGCTCACGCGAGTGCCCCCTCGTCGTCGTTCTTCAGGTCCTCAAGTTCGGTGTCAAGATCGGTTGGCTCGTCGTTGAGGCTCGCGATCACGTACCGGTAGTGGGTGTTGCGGGCCAGTAGCTCGGTGTGGGTGCCGACGTCGGTGATTCGGCCGTCCTCGAGCAGCGCCACCCGGTCGGCGAGTGCGACGGTCGAGGGCCGGTGGGCGACGATCAGCGTGGTGGTGTGATCGAGGACCTGCCGCAGGCCTTTCTCGACGAGCTCCTCGGTGCGCACGTCGAGCGCCGAGAGCGGGTCGTCGAGGACCAGTACCCGTGGTTTGGCGGCGATGGACCGGGCCAGGGCGATCCGCTGGCGTTGGCCGCCGGACAGACTCAGGCCCTCCTCACCGATCAGGGTGTCGACGCCTTCGGGCAGGGAATACGCGAAGTGCGCCTGGGCGACGTCGAGCGCCTCCTCCAGAATGTTCTCGGCGTGGTGGTCATCCCGCGGCTCGGCGCCCATCAGGACGTTCTCACGGACCGAGCTGGAGAACAGGGTGGTGTCCTCGAAGGCGACCGAGACGTGGGTGCGCAGGTCGTCGATGGCGATACTGCGCAGATCCGTGCCGTCGATCCTGATGGAGCCGCCGGTCACCTCATAGAGGCGCGGGACCAGCTCCAGGAGGGTGCTCTTGCCGCTCCCGGTGACGCCGACCAGCGCCATCGTCTCACCCGCCCGCAGGGTGAGATTGATGCCGTTTAGCACATCGGCGGTGCCGTCCTCGGCGTCGGGGTAGCGGAAATGCACATCGGTGAAGGTGACCTCGCCGCGGGGGTCGGTCAGGCGGACCGGCTCCTCGGGATCGGTGATGGTGTTGACGGACTCCATGACCTCGTAGTGCCGGTCGATGGCGGTCTTGGCGGTGAAGGTCATGGCCAGCAGCGGACCGATGAACTCGACCGGGGTGGCGACCACTGCCGCGGTGGCGAAGAAAGCCACCAGAGCGCCAATGGACAGGTCACCGTTGGCGGCAAACAACACGCCGACCACCAGTGAAGCACCCAACGCCAGTTCAGGCAGCAGGGTGACGATCAGGGAGAAGTTGGCCAGCGAGCGGGCCTTGTAGATTTCCGTCTGCCGGAGCTCCTCGGCCTGCAGGTTGAAGCCCTCCAGGGCCTCGCGGCTGCGACCGAAGGCCTTGAGGACCCTGATGCCGTGCACCGACTCCTCGACGGTGGTGGCGAGATCGCCGGCCTGGTCCTGGCTCTTCCGGGACACCTTGCTATAGGAGGTGCGGAACCTGAAGCCATAGATCATGATCGGCAGCGCCGCGGCAAGGAAGATCAGGGCCAGCACCCAGGAGGTCAGGAACATGACGACGACGCCGATCACTACGGTCAGCGACGTCACCACCAGCATGATCAACCCGAACGCCATCCACCGGCGCATCAGGTTCAGGTCAGACATGGCACGGGAGAGGAGCTGGCCGCTGCCCCAGCGGTCGTGGAAGGCGACCGTCAGGTCCTGCAGGTGACGGTAGAAGGAGGTCCGCATCCTGGTTTCGACAGTCGTCGCCGGTGCGATGACGAACTGACGGCGCAACGCAACGAAGGTCGCTTCAAGAATGCCCAGCAGGAGGACTACCCCGGCGGCGATCCAGACGGTCGACGTCGCACCTCCAACGGCGAGGGCATCGTTGATCAGCACCCGGAATACCTGCGGGATGGCCAGCGCCATCAGGCTGGCGCCCAGCGCGCAGGTGAGACCCAGCATCAGCCGCGGCAGGATGGGCTTAAGGTGCGGGTACAGTCGGCCGAGCGATTCCCACAGGGTGGTTTGAGTCTGCATGCTTCCGTCTTGACACTGAGAGGCGGATCTACCGGGAACGGGCTTTTCGTGTCCCGTAGCAACTATCCTATGTCAGAGCTGTACCCTTGTCCCGGGTGGCCGCACGCTACGACTGAGCCGGCGGAACTTCCCTCACGGTGAGGGTGAGCAACACTGCCTCGGGGCGGCAGGCGAAACGGACCGGCGCGAACCGCGATGTGCCGATTCCTGCCGACACGTTCAGCGGGATACTGCGGCCCTCATGGTTCCAGTTGGTGACACCGCGGGCCCGCCAGGTGGGAAGGTCGCAGTTGCTGACCAAGGCCCCGTAGCCCGGGATGCAGACCTGACCGCCATGGGTGTGGCCGGCAAGGATGAGATGTGCGCCGCCAGCGGTGAAGTAATCCAGCACCCGCTGGTAGGGGGCATGTGCGACGGCGATCTTCAGGTGCCGCGCGTCGGGGGAGGTGCTGCTGCCGGCGGGGTAGCCGGCGTAGGAGTCGCGGTTGATATGGGGGTCATCCACGCCGGTGAAGTCGAGCCGCAGATTTCCCACGGCTACCGACTGGGAACGGTTGGCGAGGTCAATCCACCCCGCGTTCCCGAAGCCCCTGAACATCTCCGCCCATGGCAGGGCTTTCGGTTCATGCCCGGACCGAGGCTTCGACGGGCCGGCGAAATACCGCAGCGGGTTGTTCAGCACCGGGGCGTAGTAGTCGTTGGATCCGGGCACAAACACGCCGGGAACCTGCAGCAACGGGCCGAGGGCCTCGAGCAGCGGTTCAACACCTTTGCGGTGGCTCAGGTTGTCGCCCGTGTTGATTACGAGGTCAGGTTTGAGCCGGGCCAGGCCCTTCAACCACTGCGTCTTGGCGGTCTGCCGAGGCGCCATGTGAATGTCGGAGAGGTGCAGAACTCTCAGCGGACGGCTGCCCGGCGGGAGGATCGCCAGGGTCTCCTCGCGCAGCCGGAACAGGTTGCGTTCCACGAGGGAGGCGTAGCCGAGTCCGGCGACGGCTACCGCTGCGGTACCACCCAACGCGATTGTCGTGGCGTCGAGCAGCTTCGATGAACCCAAGATCAGCCTTCGTCTTCGTTATTGTCTGGATTATCGGGATTGTTTCCCGGTGGTGCATCGGCTGGCGGGCCGCTGTTTCCAGGATCACCCTGGTTGCCGGTTCCCGGACGTGTGGCCCGGTCACCGTTGCCGGGCCGTGTCGTGGTGCTGGGGCGTTGCGCGTTGAGCATGCGCTGCGGAGGGTCGGCGAACGGCTCGGCCGGGTAGAGGCCAGGGATCTGCTGCATGAAGCGTTCCCAGGATGGCGCCGCGACGAACGCGCCGTCAATCTCCTCATAAATCTGCCCGCCAATGCGCAAGTCAGAGAGCGAAACGCTGTTGGCTTTCCAGTTTCCGAGCCAACTCGCCGTGGCCATACCTGAGTTGTAGCCCATGAACCAGGTTTGTGACCGATCATCATTGGTTCCCGTTTTTCCCGCCATCGGTACGTCGCCGAATTCGAGGAGCTGACCCGATCCACGGTCCATCACGGCTTCGGTGGCGTAGTTGATTCCTCGTGCCAATTCCTTGGGAATCGCCTGCACACATTTCTGTTCCGGGACGGGGAAGCTGGTGCCGTCGACAGCAACCACTTCGGTAAGAGCCCGCGGCTCACAGGTCAGACCCTCGGCTCCCAAGGCGGCGTAAGCCGTCGCCATGGACATTGGGGACACCTCGCTGCCGCCACCAATCAACGCCGAGGGTAATACCTGAAGCGGCGTGTACTCACCCTCCGCGCTCTTGCCGTCATGGACACCGAGATCGGATGCGATCTGGAACGGCATGCAAAGGTCGATCTGGTCGGCCGTCTCCATAGTGACGGTGTTATAGGACTGCGCCAGCCCCTCAAGAACCGAGTAGTTGCCGTAGTTGATGTCCCCGTAGTTCTGCGGCTCGTAGGGCTCAGGTCCGGGATTCTCCCAGTAACCATTCTGGAGGCAGCTGGCCTCCCACCGGTCTCCTACTGGGTACTCTTTTTTGCTGCCATTCACCACTGTATTCAAAGCCCTACCATCCTCAAGCCAACCTCCCACAGCGAATGGTTTGAACGTCGATCCAGGCTGGAACCCGCCGACCCCGCCGAGGGGCATAGCGGGGTCTCCACCCTGATAAACGTCAACGTTGAAATTCAGCACTGAATCGCCTGGCTCGGTACCCGGCATATACCTGGTGTTCTGAGCCATCACCAGGATGTCTCCGGTGCCCGGCTCGATGCTGACCATCGAGTGGCCAACCGAGGGGTCGGTCGTATCGCGGGCGGCGGTTTCGGAGATGGCCGTCTGTGCGGCTGTCTGCGCTGCCGGGTCCAGCGTCGTCGTAATGGTGAGGCCTGCGCGGTAGAGGGTGTCCTGACGCGCCTCAAGGGTTTCACCGTACGCCGGATCGTTCAGGACCAGGTGGGTGACGTAGTCACAGAAGTACGGTGCCTGCTCGGCGCCAACACAACCGCTCAGCGTAGGAGTGATAGCCAGGCCCAAATCGGTGACGACGGCGGCGTCGTACTCTTCCTGGGTGATGTGGTCATTGGACAACATGGCGTTGAGCACCAGGTTGCGACGTTCCAGCGAGCGCTCCGGGTTGAGCTCGGGGCTGTAATAGGTGGGTCCATTTACCACTCCTGCGAGGAGAGCAGCCTGTTGGATGTTCAAATCCGCGGCTTCAACGTTGAAGAAATATCTCGACGCTGCCTGCACTCCGAAGGTAGTGCCGGTAAACGGCACTATGTTGAGGTAGCCCTCAAGGATCTCGTCCTTGCTCAACTCTTTCTCCACGGCGATGGCCAGTTTGGCTTCGCGGAGCTTGTCGCCGATGGTTTTTCCGCCGCTGAAGGTGACAGATTCGTCGCCGTTCTGCAGGCTGGCATCGATGAGAACGTTGTTGACGTACTGCTGGGTGATGGTCGAGGCGCCGCGGGTGACGTCGCTGCTGACGTTGCTCACTATCGCGCTCATGATGCCCTGCAGGTCAACGCCGCCGTGCTCGTAGAACCGGGCGTCCTCAATCGCGAGGAGCGCGTTTACCATGTTGGGGGATATCTGGTCGAGGGTGACCGGCTGACGGTTCTCTTCGTAAAGAGTCGCGATGAGCGACCCATCAGAGGCGAGGATCCTCGACGGCTGGGCCAGTGCCCCGCGCTCCAGTTCCGCCGGCAGTTCCTCGAAGAACTGGATCGATGCGGAAGCTCCGGTACCCGCCGCCGCAGCGATGGGGACCAAAAGACCCGCAGCAAGCACCCCGCTCAAAGCACTGATTCCGAGAAACGCAATCATCTTCCCCAGGGTGGTTGCTGTGTCAAAGATCGGTGATTTACGAGCAGCCATTACTCCAGTTTACAAGCACGCGCTAGTCTGTGAACCATGACCAAATGGGAGTACTCCACAATTCCGCTCATCATCCACGCCACGAAGCAGATTCTGGATCAGTGGGGCGAGGACGGCTGGGAGCTGGTGCAGGTAGTTCCCGGACCGGACGGCAAGGGCCTCGTCGCCTACTTGAAACGAGAGAAGAACCAGTCGTGACCAGCACCGACAACCCAACATCAGCTGTGGAACAGCGGCTGCTGGAGCTTGGAATCACCCTTCCGGATGTTGCGCAGCCCCTGGCTTCGTACGTACCCGCGGTGGTTAGTGGTAGCTACGTTTTCACTGCCGGGCAACTCCCCCTTATTAACGGTGAACTCCCAGCTTTGGGCAAGGTCGGCGCTGAGGTGACACCGGAGGCCGCCAAAGAGTATGCGGCGATCTGCGCGGTCAACGCCCTGGCGGCTATCAAATCCCAGATTGGGGATCTCGACCGGATTAGCCGGGTTGTCAAGGTCGTAGGCTTCGTCGCGTCCGACCCGAGCTTCACCGGCCAGCCCCAGGTCATCAACGGAGCGTCCGACCTCCTGGGGCAAGTACTCGGCGACGCCGGTGCGCACGCACGGTCCGCCGTCGGCGTCGCAGTTCTTCCCCGGGATGCGCCGGTGGAAGTCGAAATTATCGCGGAGTTTGTCTGATTCCTGTGGGCCATATTAGTAACCGACTTTTCCCAGTTCCCGAAGATCAGCTTGACGCAGCGCGAAGCTGGGTCGAACACGGCGAGCGTACGCCGGTCAAGCCGCGCTCGGCGTCGTCGGTTGTGTTGATCCGTGACGCCCCCGCCGGCACCGAAACCTATCTGTCGTACCGGCGTGGCGAATCCCCGCTGGGGATCGTCGCGTTTCCGGGCGGCAGCATTGAGGAGTCCGACGACGACGACGTCGCCTGGTTCGGTCCCGCGCCCGCCCAATGGGCCAAGGCGATGGGCATTGACGACGTGTTCGCGGCGCGGCGCCATGTGGTCGGAGCCATCCGCGAGTTGTTCGAAGAAACAGGGGTGCTGCTGGCAGGGCCGGACGCCGCATCCCTCGTCGACGGCAGCCGGAATCCTGAATGGATGAAGGCCCGTGAGGACATCGCCACTCAGGAACGATCCTTTTCGGAGATCCTGACGCGCCGGGGACTGGGGATCCGCACAGACCTGTTGAAGCCGCTGGCTCACTGGCTCAGCCCGGATTACGCCCACCGACGGTTTGACACCCACTATTTCGCTGCCGCGCAGCCGACCAGCCAGGAAGCATCAGTGCTTGGAAGTAAGGGAATCTGGGGTGAATGGCGGTGCGCTGCCCGGGAGGTGGCGCGTGCCGAGACCACAGCGCTGGGCGACGAAGTGGGCCAGCCCAATTCCGTGGGTCGCACGCTGGACGAGATCGCGGTTCCCGCCGTCGAACTGATGTTGGAGAAGATCGGGTCGTCCAAGGGCTGCGTCGCCTATCTGACGCACAAGCGACCCATGAAAGTCTATTACCCGCACCTCGTTACACCCTCCGAGGAAGCCGACCCGATGCTTGAGGTCGCC
Organism: Arthrobacter glycogeni; assembly: GCF_054510815.1. NCBI lineage: Bacteria > Bacillati > Actinomycetota > Actinomycetes > Micrococcales > Micrococcaceae > Arthrobacter > Arthrobacter glycogeni. Next base: position 62,015 of record NZ_JBTNDV010000013.1, on the reverse strand, counting down.
TGCTCCGTAGCCACCGAGGGCGGGTCCGGCCAGCGCGGCCGCTGACCCCCTCCACATTCAGCCATGCCTGCCGCGGCGGGGATCGAACTGAAACATTAGTGCAGCTTCGACAACACCATGGCAACTACCCGCCACGGGTGCGCAAAAGGTTTAGCGGCTGCGCTGACGCAGACGCTGGATGTCCAGGATGACGACGGCGCGCGCCTCAAGGCGCAGCCACCCCCGCTGCACGAACTCAGCTAGCGCCTTGTTGACGGTTTCGCGGGAGGCGCCGACCAACTGGGCGAGCTCCTCCTGCGTCAGCTCGTGGGCCACCAGGATGCCATCAGTGGCCGGACGACCGAACCGGTCAGCCAGATCCAACAGGGCCTTCGCCACACGGCCCGGAACGTCCGAGAACACCAAGTCGGCCAGTGATTCGTTGGTACGGCGCAGCCGGCGGGCCAGGGCCTGCAGCAGCTGCGCGGAGACCTCGGGACGCGTTTCCAGCAGTGTCCGAAGGTTCTCATTCTTCAAGCCGGCAAGACGCGTCTCGGAAACAGCGGTGGCCGTCGCGGTGCGCGGGCTGGGATCGAAGAGGGCCATCTCGCCGAACAGCTCACCTGGGCCGAGGATCGCCAGTAGGTTCTCGCGACCGTCCTGGGCGGTGCGGCCCAGCTTGATCTTCCCTGACACGATGAAATACAGCTGGTCGCCCTGATCGCCCTCGCGGAAGACTGAGGCCCCGCGGGAGAGGTCCACTTCGGTCAGCTCGTCGGTGAGTGCGGCGAAAACGTCGTCGCCCAGTGAAGCGAAGAGCGGCGCTCGGCGCAGTACCTCGATGTCCATGAATTCTCCTGATAAATTGTCGGCTCGTCCCATCTTGCCGTACATAACGAAGTTGTGACACCTGCTACACGCATGTTCGCCGTCGGAATAGCCGAATTGCCCATCGATCAGACCCAAACTCCCTGGTATGGCACTGAACACGGCGCAACGGAGTGCCCTGAGCGCTCAGCAGATTGTCAGTACCGCCGGATACACTCACACAGGTAAGGGAGGCGAAGTGCCTCCTGACGATCAGGGAGAGCGCACGTGCCGGACTTCACCATCTTGGACATTCTGCTGGTGCTGGCACTGGTCGGATATCTCGTTGCCGGCCTCCGCAACGGGTTCCTGGTGACGCTCGGCGGAATCGCAGGCTTCGTCGCCGGAGCCGTAGCGGCCTTCTTCGCCATCCCACTGGTCAGCGAATGGGTGCCCGACGACGCCTGGCGGCTTCCCGCGATCATCCTCACCGCACTGGTGCTGGTGGTGGTCGGCCAGGCCCTCGGCTCGCGGCTCGGAGGAGGAATCCGCCGCGCCCTCGACTTCCGACCGATCCGGATGGTGGACCGGCTGCTGGGAGGTGCCGTCAATCTGGTGGTCGCCGCACTGGTGATGTCCATGCTGGCCTTCAGTATTGGCACCCTCGGTATGCCCTTCCTCTCCCAATCCATCGCCTCGTCCCAGGTGATCAGGGGGATTGACAACCTCACGCCGTCGCAGGTGCGCACGTGGATGGCACAGCTGCGAACCATCGCCGTCGACGACGGAATCCCCACCATTCTCGAAAGCGTCGCCCCGGCGGCCCCGATGCCGGTCCCCGACGCGGCCGTCGACACCCCGGAGCTGGCCGCAGCCTCCGCATCGGTGCTGCGGATCGCTGGCACGGCTTTCCAATGTGGCCAGAACCAGACCGGCTCCGGCTTCATCATCGCTCCGGGCCGGGTGGTGACCAACGCGCATGTGGTCGCGGGAGTCAACGAACCGGTGGTGGAGATACCCGATGGGGGAGCCCTGCCCGGCCGGATTGTGCACTTCGACGCTGTACGGGACATTGCTGTTCTCGCCGTTGACGGCTTGGACCGCGCCGCCCTGCCACTCGGTGAGGACCTGGCCCGTGGGGACACCGCGGCGTTCGCCGGCTACCCGGCGGGTGGACCCTTCCAGATCCAGCCAGCAAGCATCCAGAATCGCAGCGACGTCCTGGTCTCGAACATCTACGGGGCCGACCCGTCGCCGGTGAACGTCTACAGCCTCGCGGCGAATGTCCAGCAGGGAAACTCTGGCGGACCGTTACTGGACCTGCAGGGCAGGGTGGCAGGAGTCATCTTCGCTAAATCCACTCAGGACGCACCGGTCGGCTATGCCCTCACCCTGGCCGAGCTGCGGCCGATCGCCGAACAAGCGGGCGCCTTCGCCGACACCGTGTCGGCGGGACAGTGCAACCGCCGCTAACGGATCAGCTTAGCCAGTCGAGGGCCTGCCCGTGGCCGCCCGTCCGGGCCACCGCCTGCCCGTTGTGGGCCAGAACAAACAGGCGGTCCACCTCGGCGTCATCTTTCTGCAGCGCCCCCTCGACGCCGGGCAGCACCCCATACCCTTCGTTGGACAGCCAGTGCAGGGGCCGGTCCCGGTCCGCTGTGAGCCGCCGCATGGTGTCCCGAAAAGCACTCCGCCCCGCCTCGTCCACGTAGGCGAGGACAGCGCTGTGAAAGACCACGACGGTGGCGTCGGTAGGCGCCCGATGCACCAACTTCTCAAGATCGACGGTCAGATCCCCCTCGACCAGCAGCGGCGGTTCGCGGCGGGCCACGGTCACGGCGGCACGCAGCCGGTCCAGCCGGCGGGTGTGCTCCGGCCAGACGAGCGCCTCCAGCCAGGCGACGTCGTCGTCGTTTGCCACATCGAGCGGATTCAGGTCAAGGCCCGCCCGAAAACCCACGCGGGGTACCCGGTCGGGTAGCGGGGGGCCGCCACGCGTGGCACACTCCATGACCAGCGCGTCCGGAACGTCGGCCGCGGACAGGACCGGGCCCCCGTCGTACGAGTACCCGTACCGGTCCGGGTACAGGCACAAACCGGCGGAGGCGCCCACCTCGACCAAAGCCAGCGGCATGTTTTCGTCGCCGGAGCCCGCGGCGATCCGAGCAAGTAGCGGCAGAAGCACCGCGCACCGGCCCGCCTCGTTGGTCTGGGTGCTCCGGGCGAGCATCGTCCCGCGCACCTGCGGCCAATGTTCCAGGACGAACGCTCGAAAGTCCGGGTATGGCCCCGGTTGGACGCCCTCGAACCGTGCAGCGCCCAGCAGCAGGTTGGGTTGACGTTTCGCGGCGGGCAGATCGTTCAGCAGAGCGAGTAGTTCTGAATCCTCGCTGATCCCGGTGCACCACGCGTCGTAGGTGGCCGAATATCCGCGGGTCTCGATGAGAGCGAACCGCCGGTACCAGGCTGCGGTGTCGAGCTTTTCGGGCATGCTGTTCCTTCCGATTCGCCGGGTCAACCGCTCCGAATCTCTCCCGGCCGGGGGCGTGCGAGCGATGGACGCGTGATCAAATCGTAATCTCCTCTGTGATGTAAATCCCATTACAGCCCATACTCCGGGTTAGGCTCATTCCACAGATTGCTACGCTCTGCGTCGCCGTCAGGGCATCACGTCACGTGCACTGCCTCACCACTCGTACATGAGGAGCTCAACATGCAAGTAAGCGCCACACGGTCGCGCAGCTCACGCCCCGCAAAGAAGCGGGCCGCTGTGATGACGGCTGGATTGGCAATCGGTGCGCTGTTGCTTTCCGGCTGCGTCGAAAGCCAGCGGGACGAAGGCACTGCCGACGGCGGTGAAGCGACAGTCGATTCGACCTTCGTTTTTGCTGCCTCCTCGGACCCGGCATCCCTCGACCCTGCATTTGCCAGTGACGGCGAGACCTTCCGGGTCAGTCGCCAGATGTTTGAAGGATTGGTCGGTGTGGAGGCAGGCACCGCTGATCCCGCTCCGCTCCTCGCCGAGTCCTGGGAAACCTCCGAGGACGGCCTGTCGACCACCTTCGCGCTGAAGGAGGGTGTTACGTTCCACGACGGCACCGAGTTCAACGCCGAAGCGGTCTGCTTCAACTTCGAGCGCTGGTACAACTGGACTGGAGTGGCACAGGCGCCCTCAGTGTCCTACTACTACAACAACCTGTTCCGCGGCTTCGCCGACTCGCCGGACGCTGCCGTCTACGAGTCGTGCGAGGTGAACGGTGACCTTGAAGCAACTGTGACCCTCGCGCAGCCCTTCGCCGGGTTCATTCCTGCCCTGTCGCTGCCAGCCTTCGCCATGCAGAGCCCGACGGCGCTCGAAGAGTTCGCTGCCGATGACATCGGCGGCTCCGCCGAAGCGCCCGCCCTGAGCGCGTACGCCGAGGGGAACCCCGTCGGAACCGGACCGTTCAAGTTTGACTCCTGGGACGTCGGCGAGCAGCTCCAGCTGTCCACCTACGAGGACTACTGGGGAGAGCAAGGTCAGGTGGAGACCATCATCTTCCGCATGATCAGCGACCCACAGGCGCGCACCCAAGCCCTGCAGGCCGGGACGGTTGACGGGTTCGACCTGGTCTCTCCAGCAGACACCCCGACGCTCGAGGACGAAGGCTTCATGATCGTCCCTCGTGACCCGTTCACCATCCTGTATCTGGGTCTGAACCACGAGGTCGAAGAGCTTAGCGATCCCCTCGTTCGGCAGGCCATCCACCATGCCATCGACAAGCAGGCCTTGATCGACCAGACGCTTCCTGAAGGAACGCAGCTCGCCACCCAGTTCATCCCTGACGTGGTTGACGGGTACAACGACGAGGTCACCACCTACGACTACGATCCCGAACGCGCCAAGGAACTGCTTGCAGAAGCGGGCTACCCCGACGGCTTCGAGGTCCAGTTCAACTACCCGACGGGTGTTTCACGGCCTTACATGCCCACTCCTGAGCAGGTCTTCACCAACCTGACCGATCAGCTGAGCGCGGTTGGCATCACTGCAACACCGGCCCCCGATGTGTGGACCCCCGATTACCTCGACAAGATTCAGGGAACCGCCGACCACGGGATCCACCTGCTGGGCTGGACCGGCGACTACAACGACACTGACAACTTCATCGGCGTGTTCTTCGGCCAGGAGAAGCTTGAGTTCGGTTTCGACAACCCCGAGCTGTTCACCGCCCTGAGCGATGCCCGCGGCATGACCGATCGTGAAGAGCAGACGGCAGCGTACGAGAAGATCAACGAACAGATCGCCGAGTTCAACCCGGCGATCCCGTTGGCTCACCCGGCGCCGTCCCTGGCCTTCGCGCCGCGGGTCACGTCCTACCCGGCGAGCCCCGTCAACGACGAGGTCTTCTCCATGATCGAACTCAGCGAGTAACATTTTCAACGGCAGGAGAGCCGGGTCCTCTCGGGCCCGGCTCTCCTGCCGTTGGACAGTGTTTGACCCGTTTCTGAAAGGACCTCGTGTTACGCGTCATAGGTAAGCGCCTCGCGCTGCTGGTACCCACCCTGATCGGCTTGTCGATCCTGTTGTTCCTGTGGGTGCGTAATCTTCCCGGTGGGCCGGCAACAGCGCTGCTGGGCGAGCGTGCCACACCGGAAGCGGTGGAAAGGGTGAATGAGCTGTATGGCTTCAATGAGCCGATCATCACCCAGTACTTCACCTACATGGGCAAGCTCCTGCAGGGCGACTTCGGCATCTCCATCATCACCGGTCGCCCGGTGCTGGAGGAGTTCGCCACCCGGTTCCCTGCAACGATCGAGCTGACCGTCGTTGCCCTGATTTTCGCGATCGGGATTGGGATCCCCTTGGGCTACCTCGCAGCCCGCCACTACGGGCGTTTCGTCGACCACAGCTCAGTGGTGCTCAGTCTGCTCGGGATCACCATTCCCGTGTTCTTCCTGGCCTTCATCCTGAAATACATCTTCGCCATCCAGTGGCCCATCCTGCCCCCAGACGGCCGACAGAATCCTCGAATGAATGCCACGCACGTCACCGACTTCTATGTCCTGGACGGAATGCTCACGGGCGAGTGGGATGCCGCCTGGGATGCTTTCCAGCATCTGATCCTGCCGGGCATTGCGTTGGGCACCATTCCGCTGGCCATCATCGTGCGGATCACCCGTGCATCGGTCCTTGAGGTGCAGAACGCCGACTATGTCCGCACCGCCCGTGCGAAAGGCCTGCTCGAAAAGACCATCAGGAACCGTTTCATTCTCCGCAATGCCATGCTTCCTGTGGTGACCACCATCGGCCTGCAACTGGGCCTGCTGATTTCCGGCGCGGTGCTGACCGAGACGGTCTTCGCGTTCAACGGGATAGGCAACTTCCTGCGTGATGCGATCTTCGGCCTCGACTACCCCGTGCTTCAAGGGTTCATCATCTTTATTGCCGTCCTGTATGCCCTGATCAACCTGATTGTTGACGTTTCGTATAGCATCATCGACCCGAGGGTGCGTGTGCAATGAGTACCACTTTGCCTCCCGCGGCCGGCGGCGGCGTGTCGCCTGCCGAACCGACCATTCCCGACGGCGCCGGCACCGGCCTCTGGAAGGACGCCTTCCGTCGGCTGAAGAGAAACCCCCAAGCCATCGCGGGTGCCATCATCGTGGGATTGTTCATCCTGGTGGCCATCCTCGCGCCAGTCTTGGCCCCGTACGGTGGCAACGAACTGCCGGGCCGGACGGAAATCACGCCGACCAACATTCCCGGCCCGGGCGAGATCGATGCCTACCCGCTGGGCCTCGACCGGTTCGGTGGTGACCTGATGAGCAAGCTCATTTGGGGTGCTCAGGCGTCGCTGCTGATCGGGGTTATCTCCACCACCCTCGGACTGGCTGGCGGCATGGTCCTCGGGCTGCTCGCTGGGGGGCTCGGCGGCTGGGTCGACAGCGTCATCATGCGGTTCGTCGACATCCTGCTCTCCGTACCGAACCTCCTCCTCGCGGTCAGCATCGCCGCAATCCTCGGTCAGGGGCCGTACGCGGTGATGATCGCGATCGGCGTCTCCCAGGTGCCCATCTTCGCGCGCCTGCTGCGTGCCTCGATGCTGTCACAGCGGGGCTCGGATTACATCCTGGCCGCGCAGACGCTGGGCCTGAGCCGTTCCACCATCACCATGAGCCACCTGCTGCCCAACAGCGTGGGACCGGTCATCGTCCAGGCCACCCTCACCCTGGCCACCGCCGTGATCGACGCCGCTGCGCTGTCCTTCCTGGGGCTGGGCGGCGGGCTGCCGCAGACCGCTGAGTGGGGCAGGATGCTCACCTATGCCCAGAGCGAGCTCGCGAACTCACCGCAGTTGGCGTTCCTGCCGGGCATCTGTATTGCCGTCACAGCGCTGGGCTTCACCCTGCTGGGCGAGTCGTTGCGCGAGTCGCTGGATCCCAAGACCCGCAAGATGTAGGTCAAACCAGCCCCACCTACCTACAAAAGACCCCGGCACCATTTGGTGCCGGGGTCTTTTGGGCTTTTGCGGAGAATCCCTAGGCGATGTTGAGTTCGTTGCCGGGGATCGACGCCAGCAATTGCCGGGTGTACGGGTGGCGCGGGTTCTGGAACACTTCCTCGGAGCTGGCGGCTTCAACCAGCTCGCCGTCCTTCATGACACAGACATAGTCGGAGATCAGGCGAACCACGGCAAGATCGTGGGAGATGAACAGGTAGCTCAAGCCCAGCTCAGCCTGCAGATCGCCGAGCAACTTGAGGATCTGAGCCTGAACCAGGACGTCCAGCGCCGAGACCGGCTCGTCGCAGATGATCAGCTCTGGTTTCAACGCCAGCGCCCGGGCAATCGCCACGCGCTGCCGCTGCCCACCGGAAAGCTCCGACGGGTATCTGCGCAGGGCAGTCTGCGGCAGGGATACCTGGTCCATCAGCTCGCGGACCCTGGCACGCCGTTCACTTTTGGAGCCACGCTTGTAGGCGTTGAGTGGCTCCTCAACGATCCGCTCAATGGTGAACATGGGGTTCAGTGACGAGTACGGGTCCTGGAAAATGGGTTGGACCCGTTGCCGGAAGTCGTGTAGCTGGTCCTTGTCCAGCGTTCCAACATCCATCCCGTCGAAGGTCATGGTGCCCGACGTCGGCTCAATCAGCTTCAGGAGCATCCGCGCGGTGGTGGTCTTCCCTGACCCTGATTCCCCGACGATGGCGACCGTCTGGCCGCGGGGCACATCAAGGGTCACATTCTTCGCCGCGTAGAAGTCTTCCGAGCTGCCCCGCCGTTTGTAGACCTTGGTCAGGTCCCGGATCTCGACGATGTTCCTACCCGGCACGGTGGCGGCAGGGACAGCTGACGTAGCGTCGGTCTGGTGCTCGACGAACGCCGCCTCGGCCACTTCCGTCCGCTTGCCGGCGTCGGCGTTGTAGGTGCCCGGCTGGAGGCGGACCGCCGCAACGCTGGGGGCCGCGCGTACCAGCGACTGGGTGTACGGGTGCTGGGGATCGTTGAGGAGCTGCAGGGCCGGGCCGGCTTCCACCACCCGGCCGCGGTGCATCACCACCAGATCCGACGCACGCTCGGCGGCGAGCCCCAGATCATGGGTGATGAGGAGCACCGAGGTGCCCAGCTGCTCCGTCATTTCATCGATCTGGTCGAGAATGGTGCGCTGCACGGTGACGTCGAGGGCGCTGGTCGGCTCGTCGGCGATCAGCAGCCGCGGCTGGCAGGCCAGCCCGATGGCGATCAGGGCCCGCTGGCGCATGCCCCCGGAGAATTCGTGCGGGTACTGCTTGGCGCGCTCCCCGGCGTCGGGCAGCCCCGCGGCGGTCAGGACCTCGATGACGCGCTCTTTGACGTTTTTCCTGGTCGCCATCCCATGGACCAGCAGCGTCTCAGCCACCTGGGTGCCAATTTTGGCGACCGGGTTGAGGTTGGACATCGGGTCCTGCGGCACCAGGCCGATGGCGCGCCCGCGGATCGCGCGCAGTTTCGACTCGGGAAGCGTCACGAGGTTCTGGCCCTCGAACATGATGCTCCCGGTGGTGACCCGGCCGTTGGACGGCAGCAGGCCGATGCAGGACATCGCCGTCGTCGACTTGCCTGAACCTGACTCACCCACAATGGCGAGGGTCTTTCCGCGTCGAAGCGCGAAACTCGCATTCTCGACGGCTTTCACCTCGCCGTAGGTGGTGCTGAAGGTGACTGCGAGGTCTTTGACCTCGAGGAGCGGGGCGTCGCTAGTGTCGCCGCCGATGGGTGTGATGTCGATCATGTGTCCATCGTCCCTCATGACGCGGCGTTACCGGCGTATCCCGAGGAGAGTTTTTCGATCAGGAAGTCGACGGCGAACCGGTAGCCGCTGATCCCGGCGCCCACGATGACCGCATCAGCGACCGCAGAAAGGTAGGAGTGCTGCCGAAACTCCTCGCGCCGGTGCACGTTGCTGATGTGCACCTCCACCACGGGGAGTCCGACGGCGGTCAGCGCGTCCCGAAGGGCGATGGAGGTGTGGGTGTAGGCGCCGGCGTTGATGACGATGCCGTCGGCGGTGCCCGTCGCGCCCTGGATGGCGTCGACCAGCTCGCCCTCATGGTTGGACTGAAAGCAGCTGACGGCCCAGCCGTGGCCGTCAGCGGCGTCGGCGGCCACGGCCTCGACCTCGGTTAGCGTGGCCGTCCCGTAGGTCTCTGGTTCGCGGGAGCCCAGGAGGTTGAGGTTCGGCCCGTTGATGATCAGGAGCGTGGTGGTGTTCGGCATGGCTTAACTATGCCCCACGCATCGGGGGTCTAGTCCGCTCTGTGGCGCAGACGGACCGCCGCCAGCGCGCCTCCGAGGGTCACACAGCTCATGAGGGCGAGCACAATCCCGGGGTGCCACCACGCACCATCGGTTGCCGTTCCGAGGATCTGGGTGATGGAAGGAGTGAACCCGGCGACGATCGCTGCCAGGCTGTAGGCGAAGGACAGGGCGGTAAAACCGGTCCGGGGCTCAAAAAGATCGGCCATCAGTCCGCCCAGCGCCGCCCAGCTGGCGGTCGGGAGGATGCCGCCCAAGAGGATGGCTGCCACGTAGGTGGGGGCGTCGGCGATGCTGATCACCCAGTACAGCGGGAACGCGATCAACGCCGTGCCGATAGCCCCACCAGCCACCACCCTGGCCGAGCCGATCTTCATGGCAAGATAGCCGAACGCGGGGATGGTCAGCAGTTGCAGCAACGAGCCGATCAGGGCTGCATTGAGGACGGTCTCCTGGCTCAGCCCCAGCCGTTGAGTCCCGTACGCCTGCGTGTAGGAAACCATGAGGAAATAGGACCCGATCCCGAGTACTGCAGCCGCGGCCGCCACGGCAATAGCACCGGGCTGGCGCCGGATGACGTCGAAGAACGGGATGCTGGCCCGCGACTCGGTCTGTACCGTCGCCTTGAACACCGGCGTCTCGTCGATGGCGAGCCGCAGGTACAGGGCGACGCCCAGGAACGGAAAAGCGAGCAGGAACGGGATACGCCAGCCCCACGTCGTCATCACCTCCGGTGCCACGACGGCGAGGATCAGAAAGACCAGTGAGATGAGCATGGTGCCCACGGGGGAACCGAGTTGGGGGATGGACGCGTAGAGCGCCCGCTTGCGTGGTTCGGCGTGCTCGGTGGCGATCAGGATGGACCCGCCCCATTCGCCGCCGAGGGAAAGACCCTGGAGGAGGCGCAGCACGGTCAGCAGGATAGGCGCCCACACGCCGATCACGCTGTAGTCGGGGAGCAGGCCAACGGAGCCGGTGGCAAGGCCCATCAGCACGATGGTCCAGATGAGGGTCTTCTTGCGGCCGATCCGGTCGCCCAGATGGCCGAACAGGATCGCCCCCAGCGGGCGAGCGACGAAACCCATCGCGAAGATCAGAAACGCGGAGAGCGTTCCGGCGAGGGGATCCTGGGCAGCGAAGAACACCTGGTTAAACACCAGCGCTGCGGCAGTCCCGAAGACGTAGAAGTCGTAGCTCTCAAGGGTGGTGCCGACAAACGAGGCGGCCGCGGACTTGCGGGCCATCGCGCGGTTGGCTGCTGCGGGCGGACCGGTGGTCGCGGCGGAGGTGGTAGTAGACACGTCTTGAAATTGTCCTCGGCGGTGGGGAGCCGCGCTACCAATCCCGGCCAAGATCACACCCGTGCGGGACGCAGATCACAGCAGGCCGGAGGCCGCCGCCACCTGGGTTCGTCCCGGGTGGCGGCGGGAAGGGCTACTTCCTCAGTGAAGCGGCGATCTGCGCCATGATCGTCGGATCGGACAGGGTGGTCGCATCGCCGACCTCACGGCCCTCGGCCACATCCTTCAGGAGCCGGCGCATGATTTTGCCGGACCGGGTCTTCGGGAGTTCCGGGACCACCAGGATGTTGCGCGGCTTGGCGATTGGCCCGATCTCCTTGGCTACGTGATTGCGCAGAGTGGTGACGATGTCGTCGTCGTCCACGGCCGACCCCCGCAGGATCACAAACGCGACCACAGCCTCGCCCGTCGTCTCATCCGATGCGCCGACGACGGCGGCCTCAGCGACGGACGGGTGGCTCACCAGCGCCGACTCGATTTCCGTCGTCGATAGCCGGTGACCGGAAATGTTCATGACGTCGTCAACCCGGCCGAGCAGCCAGATGTCACCGTCCTGGTCCTTCTTGGCGCCGTCGCCGGCGAAGTACATGTTGTCGAACCGGGACCAGTAGGTGTCCTTGAACCGCTGCGGGTCACCCCAGATGCCCCGGAGCATGGATGGCCACGGTTCGCGGACCACCAGGTAGCCGCCCGACCCGTTCGGCACCGACTGGCCCAGCTCGTCCACCACGTCGATCGAGATGCCGGGCACCGCCACCTGCGCGGACCCCGGCTTGGCGTGGGTGACGCCGGGCATGGGCGCGATCATGTGCGCGCCGGTCTCGGTCTGCCACCAGGTGTCGACCACCGGTGCGCTGCCGCCGCCGATCATTTCCCGGTACCACATCCACGCCTCGGGGTTGATCGGTTCGCCGACGGACCCCAGGACGCGGATTGAGGTGAGGTCATACTTCTTCGGGATGTCCCGGCCCCACTTCATGAAGGTCCTGATGGCGGTCGGCGCGGTGTAGAGGATGGAGACCTTGTACTTCTCCACCAGCTCCCACCAGCGGCCCTGGTGCGGGGTGTCCGGCGTGCCCTCGTACATCAGCTGGGTGGCACCGTTGACCAGCGGCGCGTAGGCGACGTAGCTGTGCCCGGTGACCCAGCCAACGTCGGCCGTGCACCAGAACACGTCGGTTTCGGGGCGTAGATCGAACGTGTTTTTGTGGGTGAACGCCGTCTGGGTCAGGTAACCGCCGGTGGTGTGGAGGATGCCCTTGGGCTTCCCGGTGGTGCCGGAGGTATACAGGATGAACAGCGGATGCTCCGAGTCATGCCCGACGGCGGTGTGCTCGGCTGACGCGGAGCCGACGACGTCGTGCCACCAGACGTCGCGCTCCTCGGTCCACTCGACCGGCTCACCGTTGCGTTTGACGACCACCACGTTGGTGACGGTATGCCCCTCACGTTCCAGGGCGCCGTCGACGGCGGGCTTCAGCGAGCTCGGCTTGCCCCGGCGGTACGTGCCGTCCGCGGTGACCACGAGTTTAGCTTCGGCATCGTCGATCCTGCTGCGCAGCGCTTCAGCCGAGAAGCCGCCGAACACGACCGAGTGCACGGCTCCGATCCGCGCGCAGGCGAGCATCGTGATGACTGCCTCGGGGATCATCGGCAGGTACACCGCCACGCGGTCGCCCTTCTCGACGCCGAGGGAGAGGAACGCGTTTGACGCCTTTTTGACCTCTTCGGTGAGCTCCGCGTAGGTGTAGGAGCGGGTATCGCCGGGCTCGCCTTCGAAGTGGATGGCCACCCGCTCGCCGAGGCCCGCCTCGACGTGGCGGTCCAGGGCGTTATACGCAGCATTGACCCGCCCGCCGACGAACCACTTGGCAAACGGCGCATCTGAGAAGTCGAGGGCCTGAGTGAAGTCCTCATCCCAGGTCAGTAGCGCACGGGCCTGGGTGGCCCAGAACTCGGGCCCGGCCTCGCCCTCCTCGTACAGGGACGGCTGGGCGACCGCCTTCGCAGCGAACTCTGGTGTCGGGGGAAAGCGGCGTTCCTCGTGGAGCAGATTTTCGAACGCGTCGCCTTGCGTGGTCTGGGTGTCCTCAGACATGTTCAACCCTTCTTCGTGCCGGTTTTCTGGGCGGTGAGCGCCCGGTCCGAAACCGGCACGCAGCACCGCGATACTGCTGACCAGACTAACCGGGGGTGCGGCTTTTGTGTGTGGGCGCTCACACTCGTGCACGTGAATGGTGGAGTTTCTGCGGTGAGTGGCGCGCCTCAGCCGGGCGGTGGCTTGCATGGGTAGTAGCGGAGAGGAGGGTTGACTAGTCTGGTGACAGGAAGAGAATGCTGGCGACTGCGGCCCGCCCGGCCGCTGCGACGAATGGAATTTCGACATGACAGACCCGCACACGGACCGGTTCGCCGGCAGCAGCAGTGACAGAAACGCATCACCCACCGGCGTCGAACCGCAGGCATCCGGCGGAAATGAGGCAGTCTTTGGGCCATTCACCCTCCGCGAGGTGGTGATCGGCGGCTCGGTGCTCGTCATTTTCATCGGCTCGCTGTTGCCGTTCTTTGAGGCTGGCGGTTTTCTCGGCAACCTGTGGAACGCGTCGTCGCTGTTCTTCCTCGGCGTAGGCATCATCCTTCCGGTCGCCGCCGCTGGCTTGCTCGCGGCCCGGCGGCTCGGTACCGAGGCTCGGGTCGGATCGTTGTCGGTAGACCAGTTCGCTTCAGTAGTCGCCGTTCTGGCCGCCGCCTTCTTCTTCCTGCAGACCGTGACCGCCTTCCATTACGGACCGTTCATCTGCCTGCTCGGCGCGATCGGCATGCTGGCCGCGACGGTGGGTGGCCCGCACCTGCCCAAATTCTCCGCTGACTTCGCTGGCCGGCCGACGTCGGGCGCGCACGTCGTCGCCCGAAGTGTCCTGCCAGTGACGCCCAAGGCACCGAAGGAACCCAAAGCGCCCAAACCGGTTCCCGCCGAACAGGTCACTCAGTTCAGCGAACAGCAGGGCACGGCGTCGGGCGGCTCCGGCGCAGCAGTTCCCGCCGGAGCAGGAACGGCAGGGGCCCGTGCCGGAAACGCAGCGTCAGCGGTCCAGCCGGGCACGTCCACCGGCCGCGGCAGGTTTGGCTTCGGCGCAGCGACCAAGTCCCCCTCGTCCAGCGGGTCCGGGGGCACCCCTGACGCGCACCGGACCGGCGAAGTCGGTGCCGTCCCCGGTGTGCAGGACAAGGAGCAGCCGGGCTCCGGTTCGGCGGGCTACCCACGCTTCGCCGACGAGGATTTTGCCCCCTACAGCGGGTCACCGGATTCGGTGCACTCGACCGACGAAGACCAGCCCGTGGACCAGGTGGCCAATGCTGCGGTTGACACGGAAACCGCTAATGCGGCCTCCGCCACGGACGCTGGGGCCAGCTCTCCGGCAGCTGAAGAGGTGCCTGTGGACACGGGCCGGCAGGGCGCCGTGCAGGAAACAGCCATCACAGCCACGGCGTCCGCAGCCGCTAGTGCAGCGGAAACCACGGCGGCGGCAACCACCGCCCAGCCGGTGGTCGAGCGAACGAAGGCCGAGTCTCAGGAGTCCATCTCCGCGACCAGGGAACCCGACCATGATGACCCGGTTGTTGAGGCGTTCTGGTTCGCCGTCGGAACCCCCCGCCCGGTGGTTGATGAGGCTTCGGGTGTTGAGCTTTTCGTCCTGCGGCCCGGTGACTGGGAAGTAGGGATCGAGGACCGCGGCGAGGAGTTCCTGGTCCAGGACAAGCGCACGGGCCGTATCGGCGTGATGCGGGATCTCACCAACATCGAACGCGCACCGAGCGACGGGTAGGCACCGGCAGTGGTCAGGACAGTCGGGACCGGAACGTCGGATCCAAGCCCGCTCGCCGCGAAACGGCGGGCACGCCGGATCCACCGCAGGCTGGCCGGGGAATACCCCTACGCGGTGGCGGAGCTCGACTTCAGGAACCCCTTCGAGCTGCTCGTGGCGACGGTGCTGTCCGCCCAGACCACCGATGTTCGGGTCAACCTCACCACGCCGGGCCTGTTCGCCAGATACCCGGACGCTCGCAGCCTGGCCGAAGCCGACGAACTAGCGCTGCAGGACCTGATCCGGCCCACCGGGTTCTTCCGCGCCAAGTCGCGGAGCCTGCTGGCGTTGTCCACCCGGCTGGTTGACGACTACGACGGGGTGGTCCCCGCCCGCCTTGAGGACCTTGTCACCCTCCCTGGCGTGGGGCGCAAAACGGCCAACGTGGTGCTCGGCAACGCGTTCGGTATCCCGGGCATCACCGTCGACACGCATTTCGGCCGGCTGGCCCGGCGCTTCCGCTGGACCGAGTCCGACGACGCAGTGAAGGTGGAGGCAGACGTCGCCCGTTTGTTCGATCCGCAGGATTGGACCATGCTGTCCCACCACGTGGTGTTTCACGGCAGGCGGGTATGCCACGCCCGCAAACCCGCCTGCGGGGTGTGCCCCCTCGCGGCCCTCTGCCCCGCCTATGGCGAGGGTGAAGTGGATCCGGTCAAAGCCGCCAAACTACTGAAGTATGAGCTGGCCCCGGGTAGGGAGGAGCTGCTGCGCCTGATGAGGAGCGGCGCAACGCGGGGCGAACTGCAGGCCGCCGGATACAGTCTCGGAGCATGAGCGCCCGTCAGGAATTGCTCAGCCTGGCGACGGGCTCGGTGGGGAAAGCGGCAACGCTGCGCGGCATAGACCCCGCCAGGGCCCGTGCCGCCGCCGTCCTCATCCTCTTCGGCACCCTCGACAACCGGCCGGCGCAGTTTCATGCGGAGGCGGTGCCCGATGACCTTGACCTCCTGTTGGTGCTGCGCTCCGGGGAGCTGACCGATCATCCGGGCCAGGTAGCGTTCCCGGGCGGTCGGATCGACGACAACGACGACGGCCCGGTGGCTGCGGCGCTCCGCGAGGCATGGGAAGAAACCGGCGTTGACACCACAGGGATCGAGGTGCTCGGCCAGCTGCCTGAATCGGGGCTGCCGGTCAGTAACTTCCTGGTCACCCCGGTGCTCGCATGGTGGGCCCGACAGTCGCCGGTCACCGCCGTCGACGAAGCCGAGTCGGAGCACGTGTTCCGTGTTCCGGTCGCTGACCTGCTCAATCCGGCCGGCCGCCGGACAGTGGTCAGTCAGCGGAACGGCGTCACCTGGACCACTCCCGCCTTCCTGGTGACAGGCGTCACCGTGTGGGGTTTCACCGCTATGCTGCTGGACACGCTATTTGATGATTTGGGCTGGACCATCCCGTGGGATGACTCGCAGCAGATCCCGCCGCCGCTGTAGCATGCGCCTGTGCATAAACCGAAGCACCGGTCACTTGGCGTCGGCATAGGAATCAACCACCATGACATTGACCGCAAATTCGATGGGAATGTCGCCGAACATCAACCGGGTCGCGGACTGCGCGGCCTCGGTCACCAGGCGGCAGACCTCGTCGACCTGCCCGTCGGGGACGTGCAGCATCACCTCGTCGTGCAGGAAGAACACCAGCTGATTGACCGGGGCAGGCGTTGTCGACGCCCGCAATTGGCGGCGCAGCTCCGCCAGCCAGCACAGGGCCCATTCCGCAGCGGTTGCCTGCACCACAAAGTTCCGGGTGAACCGGCCGCGGGAACGGGCCAGGTTATCGGCGCGACGCTGCTCCTCGGCGGACGAGGTCTGCTGGGCTGCGACCCAGGCGTCGGTCGCCGGCGGGCACCCCCGACCGAGATAGCTGCTCACCACGCCTCCGGCCTCGCCAATGCGTGCGGCACCTTCCACCACCTGGATAGCCTGCGGGTAGGTGCGGGCAAGCTGCGGCATCAGCCGCCCCGATTCGCCAGTCGTCGCTCCATACATGGCGCCCAGCATCGCCAGTTTCGCCTTGGCCCGGTCGCCAAAGCCCTGCTCGGCGATCCCCTGGTACAAGTCTTTGCCGCGTGCCGCCGTCGCCAGCGCCGAATCGCGGCCGAGGGCCGCCAAGACCCGCGGTTCCAGCTGCGCAGCATCAGCGACCACAAACCGGTGGCCGGGGTCGGGGCGCACCGCGTCGCGGATCTGCTTGGGAATCTGCAGTGCGCCGCCGCCCCGTGACGCCCACCGCCCGGAGACGACGCCGCCCACCACATACTCGGGGCGGAAGCGGCCCTCCTGGACCCACGCGTCCAGCCAGGTCCAGCCGTTGGCGGTGAGCAGCCGGGACAACTTCTTGTACCGGAGCAGCGGCTCAATTCCCGGATGCTTATGCTGCTCCAATTCCCAGGATCGGGTGCTGGTCACCTCGATGCCGGCCCGGTGTAGGGCCCGCAGCAGTTCTTGCGGCGAATCAGGGTTGAACCCCGGGTTCTTCAAGTGAACGCGCAGTTCCCCGGCGATCCGTTCCAGTTCGGCTGGCCGAACCCCGTCACGGGGGCGGGGGCCCAGCTCGGATTCGAGGAGCGACTCGTGCAGGTCGCGGCGCCAAGGAATTCCCGCCGCCTCCATCTCGGCAGCCAGCAGGGCGCCAGCCGATTCCGCAGCCAGCAGCAGCGCCAGCCGTTGCGGTCGCGGTCCGCCGGCAACGGCCTGCTGCTGCTGGCGGAACTCGGTGAGGACGTCTGCCGGGCCTGGCCCACTGGGGGTGCTGGGCGTCTCAAAAAGACTGGACTGGCCGGCGGGGTTGGGCAGCGGCGGCACCTGCCGGGCGGGCAGCTGGTCCGGCTGGTCGGCGCCGTCCCGGAGCGCGGCAATGTACGGTTGGTCGGCGCTGACGCTGGAGTGGCGGAGGATATCGCGGCTCAGGCTCAGGTCATGGCACCGTTCAACACTGATCGACTGTTTCAACAGTGCCGGATACCAGGCACGGGTGGAATCCCAGACCCAGCGCACTTTCTGGGCCTCAAAGTGGCGGACTGCTGCGGTAAATTCGTCCCGCCCGACGACGACGGCGTCGCCGGCGGGAGTGCCCGAGGCATCAGCCGGCTGCAGCACGGCGGCGGCATCCTGCGTCGGCTCCGCGGCGGCGTCTGCCTGGGTGCTGCGGGCGGGCGGCACGGACACGACAACATACATGCCTCCATTGTCTCCCGCATCCGCGATTGTCCGGTCCCAGCGGAGCGTCACCAGGACCGGGCCCATCTCCGACGGCGCACTCGTCCTCCACAAGCACCCGCCAGCGGAGGTTTGTCCACATTCGCCCGTTGAGGCTGCTCACCGGTGAGACAACGGTGCAGGCTGGGCTCATGACAGATGGACGGCCCTGGCTCCCGGAGCCAGGGAAGGCGGGTGCGGCGTTGGTTACCGGCTCGCAACGCATCCGCGATGAGACGGCCCGGGTCGCGGCAGCGGCTGGCCTTGAGCTCACCATCACGGCGACCCTGGCCGAGGCCCGCCAGGTTCGCCCGGCAGTCGTGTTGGTAGGCAGTGACAGTCCGGAGAGCCGCCTGGACACCGACGCCGAGCTGATTCTCGTGGGCCTTCCGGGGGAGGAAGGAACCGTATGGGAGGTTGCGGCCAAGCTTCACGCCACCCGGGTCGCGATCCTGCCCGCTGCGGGGGATTGGCTGGCGGAACGGTTCGCGTACCTCCGGGCCGCGGGATCACGCGGTCACATCCTCGGCCTGATGGGTTGTTCCGGCGGGGTGGGAACGAGTTCACTGAGTTGCTGGCTCGCGCTCGCCGCCGCCCGCTCGGGCCGATCCACCTTGCTGATCGATGGCGACTGCGCTGGGGGAGGACTGCACCTTGCACTGCCTGAGACACCTTCCGGCGTCCGCTGGGAGGATCTCGGAGAAATCAGCGGCACGCTCAACCCCGACCAGCTCGCCGGGGCCCTCCCCACGGTCAGAGGATTCGCCCTGCTGTCCATGGGTGGGTCCCCCGCGTCAGAGTCCAGCATCGTGGCCTCGTCAGCAGTTCACTCGGTGCTCGCTGCCGCGCGCAGCGCCTTTGACCTGACCCTCGTTGACCTGCCCGCCGGCTGGCCGTGGGGCGGTCCGCTGCTCGCTTTCTGCGATGAGGTGATGCTCCTGGTTCCCGGGCGGACGCGGCCCATTACCGCCGCCCGCTCAGCGGTTGAGCACCTGCGGTCGCTGCCCACCTCGGTGATAGCACGCGGGCCGTTGGGCCCGGGACTCGATCCGGATGGAGTCGCAGAGCTGGTGGGACAACCCCTGATGGGTTACCTCCCGCACCTGCGTGGCGTACCGGAGGCTGAACGGCAGGGGCGGCTCCTGACCATCGGCGCGCACCGCGCTATTCGGCGCCTCGCCGCCCAAACCCTGGCCACAGTCCCCGCCGGGATCGGTAGGGCAGCGTCATGAACAATCCAGCGCGAGCCCCACGTCGTGCTACCGGCCACGACGACGCCGCGACCACGATGGTCAGCGAAGTCCGTCAGGCCGTCCTGGCGGAACAGTTGCCACTCACCGGGGCCCGCCTGGCCGCGGCCGTCCAGTCCACCGGCAGACTCCTGGGCTCCGCAGGGACCCTCAGAACTGTGGACCGGGTCCAGGCCGAGCTGCAGGGTCTCGGGCCGCTACAACACCTGGTGGCTGATCCGGCCGTAACTGACATCCTTGTTAACGGTCCGGATGAGGTGTGGGTGGACGGTGCTGACGGACTGCGACGAACCACTGATCGCTTCAGCACCGACGCCGAGGTGCGTGCGCTGGCGGTGCGCCTCATCTCTGCCGGTGGCCGGCGCCTCGACGACGGCAACCCCTGCGTCGATGTCCGCCTCGCGGCCTTCCGTGTCCATGCAGTCCTTGCCCCAGTGTCCACCCGTGGCACCCTGCTATCGATCCGCATCCAGCGTCAGCGGGGGTTCAGCCTCGAGGAGTTGACCGGCTCCGGAACACTTGACCCGTTCATGGCCGATGTGCTCCGCGCAGTGGTCGAACGACGCCTCAATTTTCTGGTCAGCGGGGCAACCGGCACCGGAAAGACCACGCTGCTCTCGACTCTGCTGGCGCTGAGTTCGCCCACCGAACGACTGGTGACCGTTGAGGACTCGGCCGAGCTTAACCCGCGCCACCCGCACACGGTTCCGCTGCAAAGCCGCCACGGCAACGCCGAGGGAGCAGGCGCCGTCGACCTGGCCGAGCTGGTGCGGCAAGCCCTGCGGATGCGTCCAGACCGTC
Organism: Arthrobacter glycogeni; assembly: GCF_054510815.1. Taxonomy (NCBI): domain Bacteria; kingdom Bacillati; phylum Actinomycetota; class Actinomycetes; order Micrococcales; family Micrococcaceae; genus Arthrobacter; species Arthrobacter glycogeni. The sequence continues at coordinate 42,040 of NZ_JBTNDV010000013.1, read as the reverse complement.
TGATTGTCGGCGAGTGCCGTGGAGCGGAGGTGCGTGACCTCCTCACCGCAATGAATACTGGGCATTCGGGCGCCGGCGGGACGATCCACGCCAATTCAGCCGAGTCCGTCCCCGCCCGGCTGATGGCCCTGGGCTCTTTGGCCGGGCTGAGTCGCGACGCGGTCACGGCGCAGGCGGCCAGCGCGCTCGACGTCGTGGTGCACCTCGTGCGTGGGCAAACCGGCCGACGGGTGGCGGTGATCGGTCTGTTGGACGTGGACGATGCCGGACAGCTGATCGTGAGTCCTGCCCTCACCCGGCGAGGCGCCGCGTGCGAGCCTGCCTCAGGATGGCCCCAACTTCAGGGGCTGCTACGTCTGGGATTGCCGTGACGGGGGTCACCGTGGGGATCCTGTTGATGATGGCCTTTTTGCTTCTCGCCTTTCCGACCGAACTGATCGCCGGAGCCAGCGGCCGGGCGACCTCCTCGCGGGTTCTGCACCGGATGGCCGGACTGTGGCCCGTGGACCGTTCGGTCGACCCCTTGGAACTGCCCCTCTTCATTCATCAGCTGACGGCGCTGCTACATGCGGGCAGATCTCCGCACCAGCTATGGCAGGACATGGCCGTGGTGTATTCGGCGGCTGACACTGAGCGGGCGGCGGGCGCTGGTCCCGGGTTTGGTGCTCACGCGTCGCCGGTGCTCTGGGCGGCACAACAGGCTGCAGCGATCGGCGAAGGTGTCCCCGAAGTGCTTCGCAGAGCCGCGGTCAGCCAATCGACGGATGGGCGCTGGCGTCCGGGCCGGGCCAGGACCCCGCCTGCGAACGGCGTGGGTCTGTGGCGGGACCTGGCCGTGTGCCTGGAGATTTCTGAACGTAGCGGCGCTCCGCTGGCTGATGTCCTGGGCCGGTATGCCGCCCAGCTTGATCAGTCCCTCGATGCCGCCGCGGCCCGGGCGACGGCGTTGGCCGGGCCGGCCGCCACCGCACGGCTCCTCGGCTGGCTCCCATTCTTCGGGCTGGGCCTGGGCTACCTCACCGGTGCGCAGCCGCTCGCCATCCTGTTAGGCTCGGTTCCTGGTCTGGTGTTGCTTGGCGTGGGAGTGTCCCTGATGGTGCTGGGGCGGCTCTGGTCCGGCCGTCTGGTGGCTGCGGCTGCGAAGGGTGGCTGAGATGACCGGCGTCTTGGTCTTTCTCGTGCTGTGTGTGGCTGCTCTGTTGCTGACCGGATCCGGGCGATCAGGGCGCGGTGGCCAGGATCCCGCGGCCCCCGGAGCTGACCCGGGACCTGAGACGCCGCCTCGTCGAGGCCGTCTCAAGACCTTTGGACGACCTGCGCTGCGGGACTTGGAGGGGGTTGATCCAGCGCTCATGATCGATTTGCTGGGTGCCATGCTCGCAGCCGGGGCGCCAATCGAGGCTACGCTGGCGGTCCTCGGTGATTCCTGTCCACCGCCCTTGTCGCTCAGCTTGCAGAAGGTTCAGGGAGCCCTCGCCCTCGGTGCTGACTGGGAGACGGCGTGGAACTCCGCTATCTCCCAGTCCGATGCTGCGACGGGCGCAACCCTTCGGGAGCTTGATGCGGCTCTTCGGTTCGCTGCGCTGACCGGTGCGTCGTCGGCGGGGATTGTGCATGCCTGTGCCGGGCAGCTCCGTCGCCGGAGGAACAACGAAGCTGAGCAACGTGCGGCAACGTTGGGCGTCCGGCTGGTGGTGCCGTTGGGCCTGTGCTATCTGCCGGCCTTCATCTGCCTGGGTGTGCTCCCTGTGGTCTTCGCCATGCTCCCACAGTAGTGATGACTGCGGGTCCGCCGGGACTGAGACTTATCCACATAGCTCTGGTTCGGACCCCGCGGTATGGCACGACCGGGCAGAGTCATGGCAGGGCGAGCACGTGCTCTACCGGAGAGAGGTCGTTGCAGTGGTTGACCTCACCGCGAAGGACTACCTGGAGGAAGACATGTCAGCAACAAAATTGTGGGAACTCTGCAAAGGGCGTCGGCCGGTCATCCGGTGGCGTCGACTGTCCGGCTCCGAGGCAGGGATGGCGACCGCCGAATATGCCATCGCTACCCTCGCCGCGGTCGGGTTCGCCGCACTTCTGGTGGCGGTTCTGTCCAGCGGCGAGGTCAGGGGCATGCTGATGTCTCTGATCAGTTCAGCGTTGAGCTTCGGGTAACGTGCCGAAGCCACAGAACCGGCACTCCAATGGATTGCAGGGGACCGCGCTGCAGCGTGGGGCGGTGACAGCGGAGGTGGCGGTTGCGCTGCCGTCCCTGGTTCTGCTCCTTGCGCTCCTCCTGGGTGCTGCAACGGCGGGTCTGACCCAGCTGAGGCTGGAGGAGGCGGCCCGAGCCGGGGCCAGGGAGGTGGTCAGGGGTGAGCCGGCGGACCAGGTACGGGCGACGGTGAGTAGGCTCGCTGGCGGACAGGCCCGGTTGGAGCTGACCGGCGACGGTGAGTGGTCCACCGTGACTGTTAGTGCCCGCCTCGCCGTCCCGTTGCTGGACCTGGTGGGGTGGGACCTCTCGGCCTCCGCGTCAGCGCGCGCTGAGATCCTCGGCGTTGGCCAGTGACGATCAGTCTATGAGAAGCCCATCGATGACCCGTCGCCCCCGGGCGGAGACCGGAGCCGGTACCGTATTGGCGTGCGGGTTCGCTCTGGTCATCATCACGCTGATCGCCGCCGTGGTCGTGCTGGCGCAGGCCGGGACGGTGGCCGCACGGGCGGCCACTGCAGCAGACCTCGCCGCGCTCGCCGCCGCTGATGCGTCACGGGGACTGATCATTGGAGATCCCTGTACTGTGGCGGCAGAGACGGCTGCCGCCCACGGAGCGTCTCTGCGGTCCTGCGACCGGGAAGGCCCTGGCGGCACCATCGTGGAGGTGCGGACCAGCCTGAAGGTGAACGCCGTCGCCGGGTACCCGCTTCTCCCGGATGCGACGGGTCGGGCACGCGCCGGGCCGCCACCCTAGCTCTATCAAAGTCTGCCAGCCCGCCAGCCCCGGCTGGCTGTTGATGTAGTCAGTGTCAGTCTGTCGGTCGACCAGTTACTCAGTCAGTCTGTCGGTCAGCTGGTTAGTCAGGGGGCCGCGGCAGGGTCCTGGGTCAACACCAGGGCCAGCAGTGCCGCAGCGCCGGATTTGCTGAGCGGGTTGTTCCTGTTGCCGCATTTGGGTGACTGGACGCAGGAGGGGCAGCCGATGTCGCATTCGCAGGCAATGATCGCGTCCAGGGTGGCCTGAATCCAGATTCTCACGGCCTCGTATCCCCGTTCGGCGAATCCCGCCCCGCCGGGGTGACCGTCGTACACGAAGATGGTGGGCAGCATCGTATCGGCGTGCAGGGCCGTCGACACCCCACCGATGTCCCATCTGTCACTCGATGCGACCAGGGGAAGTAACCCAATGGCGGCGTGCTCAGCCGCGTGCAACGCACCCGGCAGGTCAGCGGCAGTCAGATCAGCATCCTCGAGCAGCCGCTGGTCGAACTCGAACCAGACCGCCTTGGTATGAAGGTCACGCGCACCGAGTTCCAATGCCTCCTCTGACAGGATTTCGTTGGAGACGAAGGCTTTCCGCTGGAAGGACACTACCTGGGTGGTCACCTGCACCTCGCCGAACCGAATCTGCACTCCACCCCAGTCCTGCGTCCGGCTGGCCCCGATCACCTCAATTTCCGTGATGTCCCTGGCCTGGGTGTAGTAGTCGGGGTTGGACCTGGTCACCATTGCACAGTGATCCTGCTCGTTGAGCTCATCCACCACATAGGTTTGCCCCTGATGCACGTAGATCGCTCCGGCGTGGGCCTGATAGTGGCTTTGCGGTGAGTCCATGGTGCCGAGCATAGTGCCGGTGCCGGTCTCGACAATGCTGATGGGGCCGCCGCCGTCGGCTCGCAGGTTCACCATCCCGGCCGCGCTCTGCGGGTGGGTCCAGAACCAGCCGGCAGGCCGCTGCCTGAGGAAGCCCTGATTCACCAGCTTGGCAAGGAGCTCTTCAGCCCCGGCGCCGAACAAGTGTAGCTCTGCTGGTGTGAGCGGCAGTTCGGCCGCTGCCGCACACAGATGGGGGCCGAGTACATAGGGGTTGGTCGGGTCGAAGACCGTCGCTTCGACCCCAACGTCGAATACCGCTTCCGGGTGATGCACCAGGTAGGTGTCGAGCGGGTCATCGCTGGCGACGAAAGCGGCGAGCGCGTCCTGACCCGACCGTCCGGCCCTGCCGATCTGTTGCAGGAGGGAAGCACGGGTGCCGGGCCACCCCGCAACCAGCACGGCATCCAGCCCGGAAATGTCGATGCCGAGTTCAAGGGCGGGGGTACTGGCCACCCCCAGCAGCCGTCCGTTGCGGAGCGCAGATTCCAGTTCCCTGCGCTCTTCCGGGAGGTAGCCCGACCGGTAGGCGGCCACCCTGCTGGGCAGGCTTGGATGAACCTCGTGGAGCAGGCGCTTCGTTGTTGCGGCGATGCTTTCCGCCCCGCGCCGGGACTTGATGAACGCGATTGTCCGGACTTGGGCGGAGACCAGGTTGGCCAACAGGTCAGACGTTTCGGCGATGACGGTTCGGCGTTTGGGGGCCCCGTTCTCTCCCTTGAGCTCGGTGAGCTCGGGCTCCCAGAAGGCTACGGTAGTCGACCCGTGGGGGGAACTGTCTTCCACCACCGGCGTCGCCTGGCCGCCGATCAATTTGCCGAAGGAGGCCGCAGGGTCGGCGGACGTGGCGGAGGCGCCGATGAACACGGGGGAGACGCCGTAGTATTCGCAGACCCGCCGCAGTCGCCGCAGGAGGTTGGCCACGTGTGAGCCGAAGACACCGCGGTAGCTGTGGGCTTCGTCGATGATGACGTACTTCAGGCGCCGAAAGTATCGCGCCCACCACGCGTGGTTGGGCAGGATGCCGTAGTGCAGCATATCGGGGTTCGCCAGCACCAGATTTGCGTGGTCCCGAATCCATCGACGAGCGGCGGTGTCGGTGTCACCATCGTAGGTTTCGGCACGGACCGTCGGGATGTTCAACGCCTTTACTGCCGCCAGCTGGTCCGCGGCGAGCGCCTTGGTGGGGGCAAGGTAGAGGGCCACCGAACCGGTCGGCTCCAGTGACACCCGATCGGCCAGGGCCGTCCGGTGAATCTCGTCCAGCACTGGCAACTGGTAGCAGAGCGACTTGCCCGACGCGGTGCCCGTGGCCACAATCGTGTGTCTACCGCTGTGGGCTGCATTGGCCGCAACCACCTGGTGCTGCCACGGGGTGGTGACGCCTAGCGCGCCGTACGCGGAAACAATGTCCGGATGCGCCCAGTCCGGCCATGGTTGCAGGCGGGCGTTCCGGGCCGGAATTTCCCGCACGTGAACCAGCTGCTCCGGTTCGGCACCCCCGCCAAGCAGGGGGATCAGGGAGTCATGAAGGGCCACGTTGCCATTGTGTCACTCTGCCAGCCGGTCACTCCGCAATCCGGCAGGGGGTCAGGCACGAATCACAAACACGTCGGCCAGATGCTGCCAGCCCAGGTACTGGTAGAGCTCCTGCCCGTCAGCCGAAGCCATCAGCAGCCCGTGTTCTACGTCGTCTTCGAGGACGGCGGAGGTGAGCGCCCGCATCACGTAGCTGCCGAGGCCGCGGCGGCGATACTGTTCAGCAGTGATAATGCGGTCGTAGACGGCGAAGCCATCCTCTACCGCCACCGATCCGCGTGCAGCTTCCTCCCCGTTGGCCATCACCCTCACACGGCGGCACGACGGTTCGCGCAGGTGGGTGAGGGAAAACACCTCGTCCGGTGGACGCGGGTCCTCGACGTCCTGCCCGTCCATGTTCACTGTCATCAGCGCCTGATGGTTGTCGATCACTCTCATCCCCAGCGGGCTGAGAGTGGCGAGCAGCACGTTCATCCGGGTGGTGACGACGGTAAGCAGCCGGTTTGGATCGGCTTTCGTCTCAGCGGCGAGCGCCAGCGCCTGCTCATCAGTTGGTTCATACAGGAAGTGCTCCTGCTGATTGCCATTGTCCGTCAGCGAAACGGATACGGTGCTGCCGTCGTCGTGCGGCTGATAGTCCCGGCAGGAGGACCAACCGGAAATCCACGTAGCCAACAATTCCCTCGACAGATGTGCACTCATGGAATGACCATAGTTTGTGCGACTGCTATTGAACATAGGAAGCCCGCGCCGTAGTCGATTTGAGACCTGGTAGACAGCGGGCCGTTATGCTTAAATGCGTGTCCATGAACCGCATTGTGCTCTATTACGCCTTCACTCCGCTGTCCGATCCGGAGGCCATCCGCTTGTGGCAGCGCGCCCTCTGTGAGAAGCTCGGTCTCCGCGGCCGCATCCTGCTATCGAAGGACGGTATCAACGGCACAGTGGGCGGCGAGCTGAACGCGATGAAGCAGTATGTCAAAGCGACCCGTGAATATCCGGCTTTCAAAAAGATCGACATCAAGTGGTCGGACGGCGGGGCGGCGGACTTTCCCCGGCTGAGCGTCAAGGTACGTGACGAGATTGTGTCTTTCGGTGCTCCGGACGAACTTAAAGTCGGCGACGACGGCGTGCTGGGTGGCGGAACGCATCTGTTGCCGGCCGAGCTGCACAGCCTGGTCGATGTGAAGAAGGCCAACGGGGAAGAGGTGGTCTTCTTTGATGGACGTAACGCGCTTGAGGCGCAGATCGGCCGGTTCCGGAACGCCATCGTCCCCAACGTTGCGACCACCCAAGACTTCGTCAATGAACTGGACTCCGGCAGGTATGACCACCTCAAGGACAAGCCGGTGGTCACCTATTGCACCGGGGGCATCCGGTGCGAAGTCCTCTCCAGTTTGATGATCAACCGGGGATTCGCAGAGGTGTATCAGCTCGACGGTGGGATAGTCCGATACGGCAAGGAGTACGGCGACTCGGGACTCTGGGAGGGTTCCCTTTATGTGTTCGACAAACGCATGCACGTCGAGTTTTCGAAGGACGCCAAAACTATCGGCAAGTGTGTCCGCTGCGAGACGCCGACCAACAAGTTCGAGAATTGCTCCAACCTTTCCTGCCGCAACCTCACCCTCTACTGCGCCACCTGCGCTGCATCCCCGTCGACCCTTCGCTGCCCCCAGGGCTGTGAATCGGACGAGGCTGAGGCCACGGCGTCGGGCGCAGCCTAAGTTTCCCCGCCAGTCAGGCTAAGCTGCGCCGCCCCGAAGGATACGCCGAACTGGGCACACCACAGGTCCACCGATTTGAAGGCTGACAGGTCGACGTCGGCCGGGATTTGGTACACCTGGTTGCCTTGGTTTCCCTTGATGAGGCCCAGATCGTAGAAGGCTGCCGACCCCGCGGTGTACCAACCGTCAGTCCCCTCGACAACATCGGCTGCACTGAGCCACACGTGCACATCCGGTCCATTTGAGGTGTCCAGATCCTCAAGTGTCAGCAGACGCGTTCCGTCTGGCTGCTCAATGATCCGGACCGACCCGGTGGTCGCGTGTTCGTGAGCGATCAATGACCCCGAGGCGAGCTGAACCGGACCCGGGGGAGGCGGAGTGTCCGTCGTCGGGGATGGCGCCTCAGAGGTGGGAGCCGTCGACGGTGGACGACTCTCGGTGGTGACCGCCACCACAGGAATCTGGTCGTCCACCCGCACATCAATGAACAGCAGCCAGGGTTTGAACACCACCAGTCCTCCTACCAGGACGACGACGGCGACCGCGGCCGCCACCATGACCCACACGCTCCTGCGGCCTCGGTGTTGATGAGCTGTTCTACCGGTGTCCTTCATGCTCGAAAAGCTAGCACCGGCGGACGACGGCTAGTGCCCTGGGGGCCAGCTGTTAGCAAACGGTAAGGTCTTCCGGGCGCAGGACAGTCAATAGACTTGAACCATGACTTACAACGAACTGCCAGCCGACGTTCCCGATACGCCGGTCAGCAGTTCACCCGCGGCACTCAACCACCTCGGCGCTGATCTACGGGCTCTGAACTACACGGTCGACGGCGTCGCGGACCTGATCGGCGTTGAAGCCTGGGAGGCGTTGCAGAAGGACCAGCTGATTCCGGCGCTGCTCGCCTGCCGGGCGGCACCCACTACGAAAGACCAGCCCCTGGCTGCGGTGCTGCTCTGGCTGCTCGGCGAGCCGGTACCCGACGCGCAGCTGGGCAGGGCTTTTCCCCGCACGACACCCGACGGCCTGGGCAGGTTGGGGCTCGCGGAACGCGTCGAGGCCAGCGGGTGGCGGGCATCCGTGGACCTGCGCCCCTATTCGTCCGACGCCGGCGGGGACTTGTGGGTGGCCAGCGACCTCGGCCAGCATCAGCGCCCGGGAGTGCTCCGCCGCGACCATGTCCTGGGGATAGGCCAGGCCTCGCTTACCCTGGCCCAGCTCACCATCCGGCCAGCAGTGGATCGTGCCCTGGACCTTGGGGTCGGGTGCGGGATCCAAACCTTCCACCTCCTCGGCCATGCGCGCCACGTCACCGCCACCGACATCTCGGCCCGGGCGCTCGCCTTCACCCGGTTCAACCTCCTGCTGAACTCCGAACAGCTGGACCTCGACCCGGCCGACCTCGACGCGAGGGTAACCCTGCGCCAGGGCAGTCTGCTGGATCCCGTCGTCGGGGAAACGTTCGAGCTGGCAGTCTCCAACCCGCCGTTCGTCATCACCCCGCGCCGGGTAGGTGAAACCCTCGACAACCAGTTCACCTACCGCGACGGCGGACTGCCAGGCGATGACATTGTCTCTACCTTGATCAGGGAACTTCCCGGCGTCCTCGCTCCCAGCGGCTCAGCCCAGTTGTTAGGCAACTGGGAAATCCCCGCCGGTGGCCGCTGGCATGACCGCATCGAGACCTGGATCCCCGAGGGGGTGGGCTGCTGGGTCGTTCAACGGGAACAACTCTCGCCGTCGGACTACGCCCAGACGTGGCTGCGGGACGCCGCTGAGTCCCGGGACCCGCACCGGTTCGCTGACCGCTACGCCGCCTACCTGGACGACTTCGCGTCCCGGGCCGTTGAGTCCATCGGCTTCGGCTCCGTGCTCCTCCGCTCTCAGCAGCGGGACGCACCGCTGCGCCGTTTCGAGGAGATCACCCACGCGCTTGAGCAGCCCATCGCCCCCCACATCGCCGCCGCCGTCGCCCGGTACGACTGGACCATGGCCCACGCCGACGACCTCCCCGGGCAGCACCTGATGGTGGCCGACGACGTCACCGAGGAACGCCACCAACGCCCCGGGGCCGAACACCCTGGTGTGATCCTGCTCCGCCAGGGGGCCGGATTCCGGCGCACCACCCTCCTCAGCGCCGAGCTGGCCGGATTCGTGTCCACCTGCGACGGCGAACTCTCAGCCGGCCAGATCGCCATGGCGCTCGGCGCACTGTTGGGCCAGGACGACGACGTCTTCCGGGCCGCGCTCCTGGCCGATGCGCGCGAGCTCGTCCTGGACGGATTTCTGAGCCCGGCAGAGGGTTTGACGCCCGGGAAACCAACGGATTCCGGGCCCGCAGCAGCGTTGCTGGGTGGCGCCCGGTAAGGAGAGCTTGTACACAGTTATCCCGCTTGTGTGACCACTGGTACACCGGAGCCGTTACCCTATTGCAGGAAGGCATACCGCATACTGTGAAGGGTATAGGGGCCCGATTGCCAGGGTCCTCCGGTACGACTACCGCTGAAATGCTACCCATTCAGCTTTACCTTTATATAGGAGAGAAGTGCCCACTAAGGCAACGGACAAGCAGCCCGGCCGCAAGCTCGTCATTGTTGAGTCACCCGCGAAAAGCAAGACCATCGCGGGCTATCTTGGCGAGGGCTTCGAGGTCACGGCGTCCATGGGGCACATCCGGGATCTTCCCCAGCCCTCGGACCTCCCCGCCGAGCTGAAAAAGACCGGTGTCGGCAAGTTCGCTGTGGATCTGGACAACGACTTCGAACCCTACTATGTGGTCTCCGCCAACAAGAAGAAGACAGTCGCCGAACTCAAGGCCGCACTCAAGGGTGCCGAAGCTCTCTACCTCGCGACTGACGGTGACCGTGAGGGTGAAGCTATTGCCTGGCACCTGCTGGAGGTCCTCAAGCCCAAGGTGCCGGTCTACCGACTCACCTTCCCTGAAATCACCAAGGAAGCCATCCAGCGCGCCCTGCTGGAAATGCGGGAGCTCGACATCCCCATGGTGGACGCCCAAGAAACCCGTCGCATCCTCGACCGCCTGTATGGCTACGAAATTTCACCAGTGCTCTGGCGCAAGGTGGCCCGCGGTCTCTCCGCCGGCAGGGTGCAATCGGTCGCTACCCGACTGGTGGTTGAACGTGAACGCGAACGGATGGCCTTCCGGGCCGCGTCCTACTGGGACCTCACCGGCACGTTCTCCCCGCAAAGCGGCGACGAGCGTCAGTCTTTCGGCGCCAAGCTGGTCAGCCTTGACGGTTCACGCGTGGCCACCGGCAAGGACTTCACCGACCTCGGTGAACTGAAGTCACCGAGTGTGGCACGGCTCGACGCCGAGACGGCCGGTTCGCTGGCCGCCGAACTGCAGAACTCCGAGTTCGCTGTCCGGTCGGTGGATACCAAGCCCTATACCCGACGGCCCGCCGCGCCGTTCACGACGTCGACCCTGCAGCAGGAAGCCGCCCGGAAGCTCCGGTTCTCCTCCCGGGTCACGATGCAGGTTGCGCAGCGTCTGTACGAGAACGGCTATATCACGTACATGCGTACCGACTCGCCCGCGCTCTCGGACCAGGCAGTGAACGCTGCCCGCCGTCAAGCCGCCGAACTGTACGGAGCCGAGTACGTTCCCGACGCCCGCCGCGTCTACAAGGGCAAGTCGAAGAACGCACAGGAGGCCCATGAGGCCATCCGCCCGGCGGGGGATTCCTTCCGCACCCCGGCCCAGGTGGCAGGCCAGCTCCGGGGCGACGAATTCCGCATGTATGAACTCATCTGGAAGCGCACCGTCGCGTCCCAGATGGCTGACGCCAAGGGTTCCACCGCCACGCTCCGGCTGGGCGCGCTGGCGGCCGGTCCTGACGGGTTGACCCGCGACGCTGAGTTCTCGGCCTCCGGCACTGTCATTACCTTCCGTGGTTTCATGGCCGCCTATGAGGAAGGCAAGGACGCTAGCCGTAATGAGCAGGATGCGGCCGACGACGGCGCGCAGGGAGCCCGGCTCCCCAATCTTGCGGCAGGCGACAAGCTGGGCGCCGAGGAGGTCACCGCCGTCGGGCACGAGACCTCACCGCCTCCGCGTTACACCGAGGCGTCGCTGGTCAAGGTGCTCGAGGAGCTGGGCATCGGTCGGCCCTCCACCTACGCAGCGACCATCTCCACCATCATGGACCGGGGGTATGTGCGGACCCGCGGGCAGGCCCTGGTCCCCAGCTGGATCGCGTTCTCGGTGGTCCGACTCCTGGAAGAGCACTTCCATGACTATGTCGACTACGATTTCACCGCTGAACTGGAAGAGGACCTGGACCGCATCGCGCGCGGCGAGGCAGGCCGGGTCGACTGGCTGAACCACTTCTACTATGGGGACCGCAAGGTCACCGGACTGCACACCATCGTCAACGACCTGGGCGAGATTGATGCACGCAAGATCAATTCGATCGAGATCGCCGAGGGCATCACTCTGCGCGTCGGCAAGTTCGGCCCGTACCTGGAGAAGCCGCTTCCGGCCGACGCTGAGGAGGGAACCGAGCCGCAGCGCGCCAACGTCCCGGAGGATCTAGCCCCCGATGAGCTGACCGTCGAGAAGGCCATCGAACTGATGAACTCGTCCGGCGCCGAAGAGCGGGTCCTCGGCGAGGATCCGGGGACGGGCCGCTCGATCGTGGCACGAGACGGACGCTACGGACCGTACGTCATCGAGCTTATCCCCGAGGTGACAGAGGAGGAGCTGGCAAAGCAGCCGGTTGAGTTTTACAAGAACGGCAAGCCCAAGCCGCCCAGGAAGCCGGTCAAGGAGAAACCCCGTACCGGCTCTCTGTTCGCCTCCATGGCACTGGATTCGGTGACACTTCAGGACGCCCTGAAGCTGATGAATCTTCCGCGGGTGCTCGGCACCGATGCCGAGGATAAGGAGATCACCGTCCAGAACGGTCGGTTCGGTCCCTACCTGAAAAAGGGTACGGACTCGCGGTCCATCGGGTCCGAGGAGGAAATCTTCACCATCACGCTGGAGCAGGCGCAGGAGATCTACTCCCAGCCCAAGCAGCGGGGTGGCCGGACCGCCGCGGCGCCGCTCGCCGAGTTTGGTGACGACCCGGTGTCCGAGAAGCCAGTGGTGGTCAAGGACGGCCGGTTCGGCCCCTACATCACTGACGGCATCACCAACATCACAGTGCCTCGCTCGACTGCCATCGAGGAGCTCACCCGGGAAGTGGCACTGGAACTGCTGGCAGAGAAGCGGGCCAAGGGACCGGCCCCCAAAAAAACAACAAGCCGTGCGCCGGCCAAGCGCAAGGTCGCAGCGCGCAAGTAGGGGCCGGGGTTCTCAGCGAGGCCCGTAGTGGGGACAGGACGTCGTGGGGCGCGTCGTCAACGAAAGTATCGACGAGAATAATGGAATCATGCGTTTAGGCGTTCTGGATATCGGATCAAATACTGTGCACCTGCTCCTGGTGGATGCACATGCTGGGGCACGTCCGGTGCCCTTCGCTTCCCACAAGCGACCGCTCCAGCTCGTAGCGCATCTGGACAATACCGGTGCGATCACCGATCGTGGGCAACGCGAACTGATCGCGTTCGTCACGGATGCCAGAGAGTTTGCCAGTCGCCACGGTGCCGAGGATTTCCTGGCGTTTTGCACCTCGGCGATCCGCGAGGCTGCCAACGGGGAGGCGGTACTGCGGCGGGTCAAGTCGGAAACGGCTGTGGTGTTGCAGGAACTCAGTGGCGACCAGGAAGCGGCTATGACCTTTCAGGCGGTACGGCGGTGGTACGGCTGGAGCGCCGGATCCATTCTGAACCTGGATATCGGCGGCGGCTCCTTCGAGATGGCGATGGGCGAGGATGAGCTACCCGAGGTTGCGATCTCGGTCCCGCTGGGCGCCGGCCGGCTCACCCGGGACTGGCTCTCCGAAGACCCACCGACGGCGAAGAGTGTGAAGCACCTCCGCCGGTACATCCGCACCATCATGAAGGATGCCGCCGCCGGGTTCAGCTCGCTCGGCGAACCGCACCTGGTGGCTGGGACGTCAAAGACGTTTCGGTCGCTGGCCCGGCTGGCGGGCGCTGCGCCGTCCGCAGCAGGACCCTTTGTACGCAGGGACTTGCGGCTCGAGGACCTATCCTTGTGGACCAAGCGGCTAGCGGCGATGTCGGTGAGTGACCGCGTGAATCTCGACGGCGTTTCGGAGACTCGCGCCGCCCAGGTCCTGGCAGGAGCACTGGTGGCCGAGGCAGCCCTCGAAGTCTTCACGGTGGACAGTGTGAAGATCTGTCCGTGGGCGCTGCGCGAAGGCCTGCTGCTCCGAAGGTTCGACACCTTGATGTTCGAGGCACAGGAGCCGATGCCCGCCGTAGGCGTCGGGCATGTGCAACTGAGTTCGGCCCTCCAGGACGAACCGTGGGCAGGACGCGCGGCGTTGTGAACGGGGAAGTTGCGCCGGGGCGGAAGGACGTGCGGGTGGCATTGTCCAGCGCCTCGGTCTATCCCTTGGCGGTCCATGAGGCGTTCGCCGTGTCCCGCAGTCTGGGGTACGACGGCGTTGAAGTGATGGTCACCAACAACCATGTAAGCCAGAACCCGGACAAGCTCAGCGCGCTCAGCCAGCAGTACGACCAGCCGATCTTGGCCATCCATGCCCCGACCCTCCTGCTCACCCAGCAGGTTTGGGGTAAGGCGTGGACCAAAGTGGAAATGTCAGCAGCGATGGCGGCCGAGGTTGGGGCGACGACGGTAGTGGTCCACCCACCGTTCAGATGGCAGAGTGGCTACGCGGAGAATTTCGCTGAGGGAGTGCGGCGCATCACTGACGAGTACGGCGTCACGATCGCCGTCGAAAACATGTATCCCTGGCGGGTGCGGGGGCGTGAAGCCAAGGCCTACCTGCCGCACTGGAACCCGGTGCCGCAGGCCTATGAGGCAATCACCTGGGACTTCTCCCATGCAGCTATCGCAGGGATGGACTCGCTCGAAGAGATGCGTACCTTGGGCGGCCGCCTATCCCACGTGCATCTGACTGACGGTACCGCCAACGGCAAGGACGAGCATCTGCTGCCCGGCCAGGGAACTCAGCGCTGCGCCGAGTCGCTGCAGTTCCTGGCCGGTTCAGGCTTTGGCGGAGTGGTAGCGGTCGAAGTGAGCACCAGGAAAGCGAAAGGTGCCGACGAGCGGAATAAGTGGTTGGGGGACACACTCGCTTTTGCTCGACGGCACCTAGGTCAGGCCAAGGAAACCTGACGGTTCATCACTCGCACCTCTAGGAGGTATTACCAACATTAGGACAGCTACTTGTGAGTATGCCGAGAGCGAGCTGGTAACTCAATGCATTAAAAGGACGGTGCCGGTGAGCTGTTCAGGAAAGTGGGGGGCAATCCTGTGTCGTCACCGGCACCTGAGACCGAACCAAAGAAAGTCCGATGCTCATCTCTTGCACCTTTTTGAGGCAATAACGAGTGTACTGTTATTTTCTTCCTAATCTTGCCGCGGCATGCTGCGAATTTCTCCGTGGCAAGATGGGACCATGAGCAACCCAACTGCACCAACAATTTCTTTCCTCGGCTGCGGGTCAATGAACGAGGCGATTCTCGGCGGGCTCCTCGCCAGCGGGATGTCCCCCCGCTTGGTGACTGCCACCGTGCGCAGCGCTGAGCGCGCCGCCGAACTTCGCCGGGTGCATGGGATCACTGTGCTGGCTACGTCGGAGGACCCGGAAGCGAACCGCGTCGCCGCAGCCACTGCCGACGTCGTCATCCTGGGCGTCAAGCCCGTGGGTACGATCGAACTGGCCCGGGAAATCGGGCCCGCCCTGAAATCGACAACAACGGTTGTCAGTGTTGCAGCCGCCATCTCCCTGGCCATGCTGGAAGCGGCGCTCCCGGCCGGGCAGCCGGTAATCCGCTCAATGCCCAACACCCCGTCCCGCCTGGGTAAGGGCGTGCTCTCCATCTCGGCGGGCACCCACGCGGGTGCTTCGCTGATGGCCCAGACGCGCGCAATCCTCAATTCGGCGGGCACCGTCGTCGATATCCCCGAAGAACAGGTGGATGCGCTCTCCGCGGTCAGCGGCTCCGGGCCGGCCTATGTTTTTTACCTCGCGGAGGCCATGGCCGCGGCTGGGGTGGAGCTGGGGCTGGACCCGGGACTGGCGAAAATCCTGGCCACGGAAACGGTGGCAGGGGCCGGCTTCATGCTGGCCGAACCGGACGCAGATCCCACCGCGCTCCGGCGCGCAGTCACCAGCCCCAACGGCACTACGGAGCAGGCCATCGCGACGTTCGACCGGTTGGACCTGCCGGTCATCATCGCCGCTGGGGCCCGGGCTGCCAGTAACCGCGCCCAGGCCATCACGGAGGAGCTGGACAGCTAGGCCCTCCGGGCAACCCCCCGGTGACCCGCCCCGGGGGTTTGGTGCCGAGGTTTAGGGGCGGGCGGCGAACCGCTCCAATAGGTCTACGTGCCCGGAGACGATGAGCATGTCCCGACTCGTCACCTTGGTATCGGGCCGCGCGTAGGTGAAGTCCTCCCCGGGTGATTTCACGCCCACCACCGTGACGCCGTATTTGGACCGCACAGCCGATTCGCCCAGGGTGAAGCCCTGTGTTTCCTTGGGCGGATACATCTTGACGATCGCAAAGCCATCATCGAACTCGATGAAGTCCAGCATGCGCCCGCCGACCAGGTGTGCCGCCCGCACCCCGGCGTCCGCCTCAGGGTAAATGACGTGATTGGCGCCAATCCGCTTCAGGATCTTGCCATGCGCTGGCGTGATGGCCTTCACCCACAAATGATCGATGCCCAGGTCCACGAGGTTCGCCGTAATGAGCACGCTCGATTCGATGGACGTACCGACGCCGACGACGGCGGCGGTGAACTCCTGCGCCCCGAGCTGGCGAAGTGCATCGATGTTGGTGGCATCGGCCTCGACCACATGGGTGAGCACCCCCGACCACTTCTGGACAAGCTGGGTGTCCCGCTCAATGGCCAGAACCTCGCGGCCTTGCTTCACCAGTTGCTCGGCGGTGGCTGAACCGAAGCGGCCGAGTCCGATTACCAGGACTGGCGCGTTGTGTGCTGGTCTTTCAGCCAATGATCGGCCTCTCTTCGGGGTAGTGGTACAGGGTGCTGCGTTGCCGCAGAGCGAGCGCCGACGCGAGCGTGATGGTTCCCATCCGACCGGCGAACATGAGCGCGGCAAGGACGTATTTGCCTTCGGGCGGCAGCTCAGCGCTGAGATTGGTGCTCAGTCCGCAGGTGGCGAACGCCGAGATCACTTCAAAGAGCACCCTGTTGAGGTCCTCTTCAGTCATCCATAGCAGGACGCCGGTGGCGAGCAGTACCAGGGTGCCCCCCATGAAGATCACGGAGATCGCGACCCGCATCACGCCTTCGGGAATTTTACGGCCGTAGGCCTTCACATCCGAATCGCCGCGGGCCTCCGCCACGATTGCCAGGAACATCACGGCGATCGTGGTCACCTTGATGCCGCCCGCGGTGGAGGCGGACCCCCCGCCCGCAAACATCAACGCGTTGGTCAGCAGCATGGTGGCGGAACCCATCTCGGCCTGGTCCACCAGGTTGAAACCCCCTGAGCGGGTCATCACCGACGCAAACAGGGCATGAATCAGCTTGTCGCCGCCGCTCAACCCTCCGATGGTCCTGTTATTGGACCACTCCAGCGCGCCCCACGCGACCGCCCCCAGAACGAGAAGAATCAGCGACACGTTCACTGTCAGTTTGGTATGCAGGCTCCACTTACGGACCCGGAGGCGGTATTGGATGAGGACCAGGATCACCGGGAAGCCAAGGCTGCCCAGAAACACGCCGACCATCAGCGGCACCAGGATGAAAAGGTCAGTCTCGTAGGGTACCAGGCCGTCAGAGTGTGGCGTGAATCCTGCGTTATTGAAGGCAGAGATCGAGTAGAACACGCCATGCCACACGGCCAGCCAGAAGGGTTCGCCGAGCACCATGAATCGTGGGATGAGCATCAGGGCAAGCGCGACTTCCACCACCACCGAGGTAGTGATGACGATGCGAAGCAGAGTGCCCACTTCGCCAAGCCGGCTGGCGTTGTTCAGTGCGGATTGAGCAAGTAGTTTTCCGCGGACGCCGAGGCGCTTGCTCACCATGAGGGCGAGCAGGGATGCCAGCGTCAGCGTTCCCAGTCCGCCCACAAAGATGCCGATCAGGATGACCAGTTGTCCGAAGAACGACCAGTGGGCGGCCGTCGAGACGACGGTCAGGCCCACCACGCAGACTGCCGAAACGGCTGTGAAGAGCGCGTCATGGAGTGCGGTGACGGTGCCGTCGCTGGAGGCAATCGGCAGGCTAAGAAGTGCGGTGAAGATGATGATCACACTGAAAAAGACGATCAACGCAACCCGCGCCGGCGAGCTGTTGGCTACACCGTCAATAAAGTCCCGGATACGAGCAAGCACCCTAAGGTACACGCTCTGTTCTTCCCGCAGCCAGGATGGCTGTCCTCTTGCCATTTCGTTCGCTTTGCCCCGGTTTCGCAGTCTCGACTTCGAATGGATCGCTCCAGATGTCCTTCGAGTAGTAAACCACTTCCGCCGGGCCAGTGTGTCCAGACAACCAGTAAATCACGTAGCCTGTCAGTGATGAGTAGCGAACCCCCGTCGTTCCCCACCAGCGTCGTCTGGGACGACTCCATGCTGGCCTACAACTTCGGGCCCACCCATCCGATGAACCCGCAGCGGCTGGCGCTCACGGCACGCCTTGCCGCTGACTTAGGACTCTTCGACCGTGAGGGGGTTACGCTGGCCGCCCCTCTTGTTGCTACTGACGTCGAGTTGCGCACCGTTCACAGCGACGACTATATCGCGGCGGTGCGAACGGCCAGCAGCAATCCCGATCAGGCTGACGCCGCCGTCGGCCTGGGCACTCCGGATAATCCCGCGTTTGCGGGCATGCACGAGGCCAGCGCGCGGCTCGTCGGTGGCTCTCTGGCGGCAGCGGACGCGGTCCTCAGCGGGCATGCCGTGCACGCTGTGAACTTCGGGGGCGGCATGCATCACGCCGCCCGGTCCGCGGCCAGTGGGTTCTGCATCTACAACGACGCCGCCGCCGCCATCCAGCGACTGCTCGACGCCGGCACGCAGCGGGTCCTCTATGTCGATGTGGACGCCCACCACGGTGACGGGACCCAGAGCATCTTCTGGAATGACCCGCGTGTGATGACCATTTCACTGCACGAGACCGGAATGAGTTTGTTCCCCGGCACCGGATTCGCCAATGAAACGGGCGGCCCTCGCGCCGATGGTACGGCAGTGAATGTCGCGCTGCCCACCCTCACCGGTGACGGCGGCTTGCTGCGGGCATTTCATGCAGTGGTGCCGCCGCTGGCCGGGGCCTTCCAGCCCGAGGTCATCCTCAGCCAGCACGGTTGCGACAGCCATGTGGATGACCCGCTCACCAATCTCAGGATCAGCATTGACGCTCAACGCGAGCTGGCGGTCAGCATTTGCGATCTGGCCACCCGGCTCTGCGAGGGGCGGTGGATCGCCACCGGCGGCGGCGGCTACAACCTCACCAGCGTTGTCCCGCGCGCCTGGTCGACACTGATCGCCATCGCCGCCGGAGCGCCCATCGGACCGCAAACCGCAGTGCCGGAGTCATGGCGCGCCCATGTGCTGGAGCGCTACGGCAAACCCGCCCCCCGATTGATGGGAGATGGTGCCGACCCTTGGTGGCGCTCGTGGGAGGTCGGCTACGACCCGGACGACGACCTCGACCGCACCGTGATGGCTACCCGTAAGGCCGTCTTCCCTCTTCACGGGCTCGATCCTTGGTTTGACTAGCACCGATTGCATATATGCCGCTAGGGTAATGGGATGGTAGTCGAGGATGTGTTCGCAGTTGTGGCTGAAGGTACCCGTCGCGAAATTCTCGGATCACTGCGTTCCGGAGACAAAGCGGTCGGCGAGCTGGTGATCGAATTGGAAGTCAGTCAGCCCACCGTGTCAAAACACCTCAAAGTGCTCCGCGAGGCCGGCTTGGTGTCAATGCGCGCTCAGGGCCAACGTCGCTTCTATTCCCTGAGCCCGGCGCCGTTGCGCGAAATCGAGTTGTGGCTCGGGTCGTTTGAACTTCCGGCCCAGCCGCCAACGGCCCCGGAGGTGGGGGCGACCGCGCATCAGTCCCCAGCGCTTGCAGCGGCTGTGGATCCGGCAACAGATATCGCGGGTCAGCCGGCCTTCGGGCGCACCGTTGGGCGGGCGGCCGAGCGGGCCGCGGACCTCTTCGCGCAGTTGCCCAAGCTTCGACGCCGCCGGGATTAGCCGCGGGCGGTGCAGCGACAGGTCATGATCTCCTGGCGCTTTCACTTTGGTCACAGCAGCCACTACAGTATGTCATGGCGGGAAGTCTAGATTTTCAAGGCGACACGCCGTGCGGCTGCTACGTGGCATGCCTCAGATTGCACACGTTGGGGGTGCAGACCTCAATGTTAGGAGCAGTGTGGGATGGTAGACGCGAATAATTTCTCTGACGTCAGGTTTCTGACCGTAGCCGAAGTCGCGGACATGATGCGGGTTTCGAAAATGACCGTGTACCGCCTGGTTCACTCGGGCGAGATGCCAGCAGTGCGGTTTGGTCGCTCGTACCGCGTTCCCGAATCGGCTGTCGAACAGTTTGTCAAAGGTGCAGCCGTCGAAGGTCAAGCAGGAACCGGATAGTCGGTGAGCCGGCCCTCGATTGGGTCGGTCGGGGGTGTCGTCAATTAGCGGTACCCTGTTAAGGAGCGTTTTACGCGCTGTCGGCTAGGCGTCCTTGTGGCGAAAGGTCCGGTCCGCGTAGGTATTTGCGTTATTGTCAGCATCCGATCGTGACGCCCACCCGGGCCGCGTGTTGGAAACCGAAGATCAGTTTGTGAGGACTTTATGGGTTCAGTAATTAAGAAGCGCCGCAAGCGTATGGCCAAGAAGAAGCACCGCAAGCTGCTTCGCAAGACTCGTCACCAGCGCCGCAATAAGAAGTAGCTTTACTTCCGGAGATAGGTTCGCCCGCGAGGGTGGGCCTTTCTCCGTTAACGGACTGCTCAGCTGCCGCGCATCCTGGTAAACCCCCGCCACAGCCCATACACCGCGCCGGCGCCCGTGGCCGCCTTGAGGCCGAGGGTCGCTGCCCGCCGGCCGCTCCGGAAGTCGTAGATGGGCCAGTTGTTCTCACGGGCATGGCGCCGTAGCCTGCGATCGGGGTTGATCGCCACCGGATGCCCCACGATGCTCAGGAGGGGAATGTCATTGTAGGAGTCGCTGTACCCCCAGCACCGCAGCAGGTTCAGGCCCTCTGTCTCCGCCAGGGCGCGCACGGCCACCGCCTTGGCCGGACCGTGCAGAAATTCCCCCACTAGCCGTCCGGTGTAGAAGCCGTCAGCCACCTCGCCGACAGTCCCTAGGGCTCCAGTGAGTCCAAGGCGATTGGCAATCACGCTGGCCACCTCCACTGGGGTTCCGGTGACCAGCCACACCCGTCGCCCCGATTTGAGGTGCTGTTCGGCCAGGGCGCGCGCTCCAGGCCAGATCTTCGAGGCGATCATTTCGTCATACACTTCTTCGCCAAGGGCCTTGACGTCTTCGTGTGCAATCCCGATGGCAAAGGCTAGCGCAGCGTCGCGCACCGAGTTGATGTCGGTCATATTTTCCCCGCGCATCACAAAACGTAGCTGTTTCCAGGCCAGGCCACTGGCAAACCGGAGAGTGAATGCCTTGCGCTGGTACATTTTCCGCGCCACATGAAAGAGGCTCGCCCCGCGCATCATGGTGTTGTCCACATCGAAAAAGGCGGCGTCGCCACCCGGCCCGGGGAGGGTGGCGGCTACCCCTGGAGCGACCCGCAGGGGCCCGGTGCTGGCAGCGGACATAATGTGAGTCTAAATCACTTGAGTCGGGCCATGTGGCGTGATGCCACGCGGTGCATAGCGAGGCGGTAGCTTGGGTGGCATGGTTACTCCCCCCGAGCCCGGACTGCCGGGCGTCAATCCCGGCCATCCCACAGTTGAGCTACTGACCCGTCCCGATTGTCATCTGTGCGCCGAGGCACGGGTCGTGGTGGCGTCCGTCTGCGACGAACTGGGGGTGCGGTGGCGCGAACTTTCGACAGCTGACGAGCCGGCGTTGCTGGAACGGTTCGCCGAGGAGATCCCTGTACTCCTCATTGACGGGGTGCAACGGGACTTTTGGAAGATCGACGGGGCCCGACTTCGTCGGCTTATCACGCGGGGACCAGCCGCATGAGGGCCGGCTTTGTGGCGCGCGCCTGGCGCTCTAAGGTGGAGTTACTCGCGACGTCGGCCGGTCCGTCGTCACATGGCCTTGCCGTCAAGCGGTGGGCGGACAGCAAACGGAGCGATTGAAAGTGACGCCGGAAGTACCAGAGCTACACCTGTCAGGGAGCGGTTCCGCCGCACGACAGATCCCGACGGCGTCCTTGACGCGCCTGACCATCTATCTGCGGGCCCTCAATTCGCTGCTGGCGGAAGGGACCGAGCGAGTGTCCTCCGACCGGTTGGCTGAGGCGGCCGGCGTCAATTCCCCGATCCTGCGCAAGGATCTGTCCTACCTCGGCTCCTACGGGACCCGGGGTGTGGGCTATGACGTGCAATACCTGAACCGGCAGATCTCCACCGCGCTCGGGCTGACCCTGGACTGGCGCGTCGCGATCATCGGGGCAGGCAACCTCGGGCGGGCCCTGGCTGGCTACTCGGGCTTCGAATCACGAGGATTCGAAATTGTCTCTCTCTTTGACGCAGACCAGCTGATAGTCGGTGCCGAAGTCGGGTGGTTGCGGGTAAGCCCGGTTGGGGACCTGGAGCAGGTGCTGGAGCGGACCCGCGCCAATATGGCGGTGCTAGCGGTCCCCGCGGCAGTGGCCCAGTCGCTCTGCGACCGGCTGGTTGCCGCAGGCATCACGAGCATTCTGAGCTTCGCGCCCGTGGTGTTACAGGTGCCGGAGAGCGTCCAGTTGCGCAAAGTGGACATGGCTACCGAGCTCCAGATTCTCGCCTACCACGCACAACGGGCGCAGGAGCCGGATAACGCTTCCGACTCCCGCACCCGGACCGCCCAGTAATCCTGAGGCGTCGCTGGTCCTAGAACTGGCCGGGAACAACCTGCTTCTGGAAGTATGGTCGTGCCGGCTTCAGGAAGGTCATCACAACGCCGGCCACACCGAGCAGCAAGGCGAGAATCCCGATGACGGTCTCCAGCGGACCCGGGGTGGCGAGCTCCTGCCCTTGCAGCAGGTCACTGCCCTCAAGCATCGACAGCGACAGGAGGCCGAACAGGTAAATCAGGACCGAGAGGGCCGCCAACACTGTCGCAGTGATTCTGGCCCAGTTGTGACCCTTGCGGATAAAGATCGCGAGCAGGATGTAGATACCGGTGGCCACCGCTGCGAAGACCAATGTGAAGGCAATTCCGGCACCCCCAGCGGGTCCCTGTGCCGGAACGGAAAGAACGCCGATGATGCTCGAGAGGAAGCTGAGCACCCCGGCAGCGATGATCAGCGAGAAGGCGCGCTCCACTTCCTTGGGTGCAGGGCCCTTCTCGGTCATTGACACCTGACTCATATTCCCCGGGTAGTTATAGCCGGAGGGCTGGGCATTCTGGTAGCCATAGGGGGCGGCCTGACCATCTGGTGGGAGTTGCCCCGAGGGAGGCTGCTGTGTCTCCGGGTTGTCACGCGGGGGGATGTCCTGACCGGGATTGTGGTCGTTGGGAGGTGTGCTCATTGCCGGTTCC
Source organism: Arthrobacter glycogeni (assembly GCF_054510815.1). Classification (NCBI taxonomy): domain Bacteria; kingdom Bacillati; phylum Actinomycetota; class Actinomycetes; order Micrococcales; family Micrococcaceae; genus Arthrobacter; species Arthrobacter glycogeni. The sequence goes on along the minus strand of NZ_JBTNDV010000013.1, from coordinate 19,165 downwards.
TGTTCACTAGAGACTGACTGGTGTAGACCCTGTGGGATCACACCGCCAACCCTAGCGCGAGGGGTCGGGCAGCGGTGGGATTAAACGCCAGCGGCTGCCGCCCTCCAGTGGAGAGCGGCAGCCGCTGGCAGGGAATGACTACTCGGCCGGGGCCACGAATGCCGTATCAAGGTTGATGGTCACCTTGTCGCCGACGAGCACGCCGCCGGCTTCGAGGGCTGCATTCCAGGTCAGTCCGAAGTCCTTGCGGGAGATGACGGTCTTGCCGGAGAACCCGGCGCGGGTCGCACCGAAGGGATCTACTGCAACGCCGTTGAATTCGGTTTCGAAGACGACGGGAAGTGTGATGTCGCGGATGGTCAGGTTACCTGAGAGCTGGTAGGTCTCACCGGCGCCCTGAATGGTTGTCGATTCGAAGGTCATTTCGGGGAACCGCTCGACGTCGAAGAAGTCCTCGCCGCGCACGTGGCCGTCACGGTTGGCGTCGTTGGAGTTGAAGGAAGCGGTCTGGATGGTGGCGGTCACCGTGGAGTCGTTCAGCGAGGTTCCGACGTGGAGGGCGGCGTCGACAGTGTCAAATTGACCGCGCACCTTGCTGATGCCGGCGTGCCGTACGGTGAAGCCGACCTCGCTGTGCGAGCCGTCCAACGTCCACGTGCCGTTGGTCAGTCCTGTGGGAATTGCCATGATGAGTCTCCTGATCGTAATGCGGTCTGGGCGATGCAGCCGAGGCGGCCGGGAGGCCGTCACCTATAATAAACATGCATTTGCATCAATTATTCCCGAAATTACTCCAATCTTCAAATAAACTCGAGACGGCGGATTTAGCTGCCTGCCCGAACTCTGAGAAACTGGAGTCATGTCCCTTGCTACCGTCCACCTCGTGCGTCACGGCGAAGTCCACAACCCCGAGCGCGTGCTGTACGGCAGGCTGCCGAACTTTCACCTCTCTAACCTGGGCCAGGAAATGGCGCAGCGGGCTGCGAAGCACTTCGTCCGCAGAGCCAACGATGGCGCCCGAATTGTCCGGTTGGTGGCCTCTCCGCTGACCCGTGCACAGGAAACCGCTGCGCCGATTGCCGAGCAGCTCGGGCTGGACATTGTGACCGACGATCGGGTCATCGAGGCCTATAGCCGTTTCGAAGGCATGGCCCAGGTTGCCCGCCAACTGCGGTATCCCCGCCACTGGCCATTGCTCGCCAACCCCTTCCGGCCGTCCTGGGGCGAGCCATACAGTCAGCAGGTGGGGCGCATGATGGCGGCTGTCGATGACGCCCGCCGCGCCGCCGTCGGGCAGGGTGAAGCCGACACGTCCGCGGGGCCAGCCGAGGTGATCGTGGTGAGCCATCAGTTGCCCATCTGGGTATCGCGGCTCGCTGCGGAGAACCGTCGGCTCTGGCACGACCCCCGTGACCGTGAATGCACCCTGACATCCATTACGTCGCTGGATTTCGACGCCGGACGCCTGATCGGGGTGCGGTACGAGGAACCCAGTGCTGACTTGTTGGCCGGTGCGGCGAACCTGCCGGGGGCATAATAGTATTACTACACGTTGTAGAAATGTGGAAGAAGCTGTGAAAAATATCGACCGATCCGCTGGGCGCCTGCAGAAGCTTGGCGTAGCGCTGGCCATTGGCTTGTCCGTCTCCCTTGCTCTTTCAGCGTGTGCCGCTGATGATCCGCTGGCTCAACAGGCCGCCGTCGGTGACAACAAAAACTACATTGCCGGCGATGGTTCGGTGACTGAGTACGCAGCGGCCGAGCGAGGGGAGCCCCTCGCCATCACGGGAACCAGCTACGACGGACCTGTAGTGGACTCGGCGGACTGGGTTGGTCAGGTCACCGTCGTAAACTTCTGGTACGCCGCCTGTGCTCCCTGCCGCGAGGAAGCACCCGATCTGGTGGCGTTGCATGAAGAATATGAGTCAGCGGGCGCCCAATTCTTTGGGGTCAATATTCGCGACTCCCAAGAGACGGCCGAGGCGTTCGAGCGTACCTTCGACATTCCCTACCCGAGCCTGAACGACCAGGATGGCGGCGTGCTGCTGGCCATGACCACCTATGTTCCCCCGCAGGCGGTACCCACCACCCTGGTGATCGACAAGGAAGGCCGCGTCTCCGCGAGGATTCTCGGGTTGGCCGACAAGAGCACTCTCGGCGCCCTCATCGAAGCCGCGTTGGCCGAGTAACTCACAGTGACCCTCTCCCTGAGCACCGTCATCGGCGGCTCCATGCCCATGGCCGCCAGCAACGCGTTCGCCGATACCGTGCTGAACGGCTCCATGCTCCTCGCACTGCCTGTCGCGCTTCTGGCCGGCCTGGTGTCCTTCGCATCCCCGTGTGTCCTTCCCCTGGTTCCCGGCTACCTGGGCTATGTCACGGGGCTGACCGGCGTCGATCTTGAACAACAGAAGCGCGGTCGGATGCTGACCGGGATTGCCCTGTTCGTGCTCGGATTCTCGGTGGTCTTCATGGCGTATGGGGCGCTGTTCGGTCAGTTGGGCGCGTGGATGGTGGGCTCGGAGAGGTGGCTGATCCCCGTGATGGGCATCGTCGTGGTGCTTATGGGGCTGATCTTCATGGGCGGTTTCTCCTGGTTCCAGACGGAGAAGAAGTTGCGGACCAAGGTTCCGACCGGCCTCTGGGGTGCACCCCTCCTCGGCTTGACGTTCGGTCTGGGCTGGGCGCCCTGTATCGGTCCCACCCTCTCGGCGGTGCAACTGCTGGCGTTTTCCAACGACGACGCCAGCGCCGCCAAAGGGGCGGCCCTCACGTTCGTGTACTGCCTGGGTCTGGGCCTTCCCTTCCTGTTGATTGCGCTGGGTGTCCGCCGCGGCATGGGCGCACTGGCGTTCTTCAGGAAACACCGACTGTCGCTACAGCGTTTCGGTGGCGGCATGCTGGTGGTGGTGGGCGTGCTGATGGCCACCGGCGTCTGGACCCTCTGGATCAATGAATTACAGAACTGGCTCGGCGGGGTGACCCTTCCCATCTGATGACTGCTGACAACTTTGACAAGGGGCAGACACTGACTCCCGACACCCCTGAAAACGGCAAGCCCGACGTCGCGCTGCCGGCGCTTGGCTTCCGCGGCAGCCTCCGCTGGGGCTGGACCCAGCTCACCAGCATGCGGACAGCCCTGTTCCTCCTGCTCCTCCTTGCGGTCGCTGCTGTGCCCGGATCGCTGTTTCCGCAACGCCCGGCTAACCCGGCGGTGGTCACCCAGTACATTCAGGTCAACCCTGACACCGGGCCTATCCTCGACTGGTTCCAGCTCTTCGACGTGTATTCATCGGTCTGGTTTTCGGCCATCTACCTGTTGCTCTTCATTTCCCTCATCGGCTGTGTCATCCCGAGGGCCATGGCCCACGGCCGGGCGATGAAGTCGAAGCCGCCCCGGACGCCCCGGAAGCTCTCCCGGATGCCGATCTATGGGACCCTCGTCCTCCCCGCAGCCGCCCAGGCCGGCGGCTCACAGCTCACGGCAGCGTCAGCCGCCTCCGATGCTGCGGCGATGTTGAAGAAGCGCGGATATCGGGTGGACCTGCGTGACACGGGTTCAGCACAACCCTCAGTGGGAGCCGAACGCGGATTCCTCAAGGAGGTCGGCAATCTGGTGTTCCACTTCTCGCTGATTGGTGTTCTGGTCTCGGTGGCGCTCGGGGGCCTGTTCGGTTACAGCGGGCAGAAGATCATTGTGGAGGGCGACAGCTTCGTCAATACCCTGGTGGGCTACGACACGTTCACCCCCGGCGCCAACTTCAGCGCTGGCCAACTTGAACCGTATTCGCTGAGGCTAGACAGATTCGATGTGCAGTTCGACCGTCAGGAAACCCACTACGGGCAGCCACTGGACTTCACCGCCAACGTCACCACCAAGGACGGCCCCGATGCAGGGGAAGTCGGGCAGGTCCTGAAAGTCAATTCTCCACTGAGTATCGGCGGCACCGGGATCTACCTGGTTGGCAACGGGTACGCGCCGGTGGTCACCGTCCGCGATGGCAACGGCGACATTGCCATGCAGGGGCCGGTGGTGACGATCCCGCAAGACGGGTTGTTCACCTCGCTCATGGTCATCAAAGCTCCCGATGCTGCACCGGACCAGCTCGGCTTTGTCGGATTCTTCCTTCCGACGGCGTTCGTCGGTGAGGATGGTGTCGCCTTCTCCCGTGACCCGGATCCGTTCAACCCCCAGCTGAATCTGAACTCGTATTATGGCGATCTTGGCCTCGACGACGGCGAACCGCGCAGCGTTTACCTACTGGATACCGAGGACCTGACCGAGCTCAACAGCCGCACCAGCGACGAGGGTGGAATCGTCCTCGGGGCGGGCCAGACCTACGATCTGCCGGAAGGTAAAGGTTCGATCACTTTCGACGGATTGGACCGCTACATTGCAGTAGACATCCGCCACGATCCAGGCCAGCTGGGCGCCCTCATCTTCTCGACCCTGGCGCTGGCCGGGCTCAGCGCTTCACTGTTCATCGGCCGGCGCCGGGTCTGGGTTCGCACCGGAACCCATCCCGATGGTCGGATCATGGTCGAGTACGGGCTACTGGCCCGCGGCGAAGACCACCGGCTCACCGGTGAAGGAGCGACCATCGACAAGGCGCTGCGGGAGCAGTGGCTGGTGGAAGACCGGGTAGAGGAGCAAGATGGGAAGCCTGACGCCTCGGGCAGCACCACCGAACACGTATCACACCAGGTAGGAAACGGTAAGGACAGCTAATGCCAACAATCGACCAGACCCTCGGGGAGTTTAGTGAGCGTTTCATGTTGCTCGCGGCCCTTACCTACACGGTCGCGTTCATCATCTTCACGCTCGACCTGGTGAAGAGCAGCAAGCGGATCCGGGCGGTCGAGGAGAATCTCGCCGCGTCCGAGGAGGCCGGGCAGCTGGTGCTGGTGGGTGCCGATCAGATCAACCGACCGGCTACCCGCGGCGGGTCCACCGATGTTACCGGCGACACGATGGCCGACGACGCGATGGACTACTCAGGTCAGCGGAAGTTGGCGCGCATCGCCGTCGTCCTGACTGTCGTCGCCGCAATGATTCACGCAGCCGGCGTGGTCTCCCGCGGACTGGCGACGAATCGGGTCCCTTGGGGCAATATGTACGAGTTCTGCACCACCGGCGCGCTGGTCGTGGTGTTGGTGTTCCTGGCGGTGCTGATCCGCAAGGATCTCCGGTTCCTCGGAACCTTCGTCGTCGGTCTCACACTGGTGATGCTGTGTGCCGCGACCATCGGGTTCTTCACCCCAGCGGGCAACGTGGTCCCTGCACTGCAGAGCTACTGGCTCATCATTCACGTGTCGGTGGCGGTGGCCGCGTCGGCGCTGTTTACCCTGACGTTCGCGATGTCGGTCCTGCAGCTCGTGCAGACGAGCCGGATCCGGAAGCTTGCCGCAGGCGGCCCGGACCGTGTGCCGTTCATGCGTTTGGTCCCGTCGGCGCTCAGCCTGGAGAATCTTTCCTACCGGATCAACGCCATCGCCTTCGTGATGTGGACCTTCACTCTAATGGCCGGCGCCATCTGGGCCGAGGAAGCGTGGGGTCGGTACTGGGGCTGGGACGTCAAAGAGGTGTGGACCTTCGTGATCTGGGTGGTCTTCGCCGGTTACCTGCACGCACGGGCCACCCGCGGCTGGACTGGTACCCGAGCTGCCTGGCTGGGCATCATCGGATACCTCTGTATCGTCTTCAACTTCACGATCGTGAATATGTACTTTTCGGGCCTGCACAGCTACGCATAGGTGAGCAACCTGCCCCGCGGGGGTCAACCTGGACCGCGGTGGGGGATATACCGCCCACCGCGGTCCAGATTGACCCGCGATCGGGAGCCGACGCCGGGTGAAGCCTCTCCGCCGACGCCGGGTGAAGCCTCTCCGCCGACGCCGGCGGCCTCCCAGCCGACGCCAGGCCCGGCCGGGTTCAGACGGTCTTGCCGCCGGTCTCGTTGTCGGCTTCGCCGTCGTTTTTCCGCTGGTCCTCGCGGGCTTTCTTCTCCTGCGCCGCGCGGAGTTCACGTTCCTTGCGCCGGTTCTCCTTCTCGCGGGCTTCCTGGCGACGTTTCGCCTCAAGATTCTGCAGGAACTGGGGATCGTCATCGGGTGCTGTGGGATGCCGGGGAGCGGGACGCTGACGCCCGCGGGTGCCGCTTGGGCGGGGCCGTCCGAACAGGAACCAAAGCCCAGCGCCGAGGAGTGGCACCAGGACGATCGCGGCAAGCCACGCTGGCTTGGAGATGCTGCGCACCGAGTGCGCTTTGGTCATAATGCAGTCGATCAGCGCGTAGACGATGACGGCGACTGCAACGAGGATGAGGAACAACAACAGGCGAGGCATCTGTCAATTGTAGGCGAGTAAACTTGGCGAGTGCCCTTCCTAAAATTCTCCGCCCTCCGCTTCGGCCTCGTCGTGGTCTTCTTCGTCATCTCCTACTGGCTGGGCCTTGGCGCCTTCTTCTCGGCAGCCATTGCAGCTATTTTGGCCTGGTGTGTGACTTACCTGTTTTTCCGGTCCATGCGCGATGCCGCGTCGGCGTCGCTGCAGCGCAGGTTCAAAGACGGTGCGCCGCCCCGGCGTAGCCTCGCCGAGCTCGACGACGCCGCCGCCGAGGATGGCTATGATCCGAACACTTCGGTCAACGCGGATCGCAAGCCCCTCAGCTGACGGGCAGGCGAGGCGCGAAGAGCCAGTCGCGTACAAGGCCCTCAGGGCGCGCAGGTCAGCCCAACACCGGGTCAGTGGTTCAAACTAGGCCAGGACCGTCGTCAGGACCACACCGGCGCCGAACAGCACGCTGAACCCCAGATTGATCAGGCCGGTCTGCTTCAGGACCGGGATCAGACTGCGCCGCTTCTTGCCCTTAAGCATCAGCCAGCTGGGCATCAGACACGCCGGAACGAGCAGTAGAACCAGCAGCACCCACGGGTAGTCGTACACCAGAAACAGGGGCAGCAACAGTGCCGCAGCGAGCATCATCACGTAGGTGATCCGCGCTGTAGTGTCTCCGAGCCGCACGGCGAGGGTGATCTTCCCGGCCTCGCGGTCCGTCGGGATGTCCCGCACGTTGTTGGCCATGAGGAGTGCCATCGCGATGATCCCGGTACCGATTGCACCGATCCAGGCCACAGCGTTCAGCTGCCCCGCCTGGGTGTAGGTAGTGCCCAGCGTCGCGACCAGGCCGAAGAATACGAACACAAAGACATCGCCGAGGCCCATGTAACCGTAGGGGTTGCGACCGCCGGTGTAGCCCCAGGCGGCAGCCACGCATCCAACGCCCACCAACAGCAAGAACCAGGTCTGGGAGAGCACAATGAGGCTGGTGCCGGCGATCATCGCCAGCGCGAAGCACGCGAACGCCGCCCATTTGACCTGGCCGGGGCGTGCGGCGCCGGATCCGGTCAGGCGGAGCGGTCCCACCCGGTCCGCGTCGGTTCCCCTGACGCCGTCGGAATAGTCGTTGGCGTAGTTCACGCCGACCTGCAGCATGATGGCGACGACGGCGGCCAGCAGAGCGTTGACGGGTTTGAACGCTTCAAGGTCGAACGCAGCCGCACACCCCACGATCACTGGTGCAATCGCCATGGGGAGGGTTCGCGGGCGGGCGCCCTCAAGCCATTGTGCGGCAGTAGCCACGGTGCTGTCCTTTTCGTTGGTGAGTGGTGAGTGGTGAGTGGTGAGTGGTGAGTGGTGAGTTTAGGCGTCGGAGCGCCCGAGCAGCGCCCGAACAGCCAACCGATCGGGTTTGCCGTTAGGCAGGAGAGGCAGTGATTCGAGGGCAAGGATGATCCGGGGGACAGCGTGAGCGCCGAGTGAGGCCCTCGTTTGCTGACGCACCTCGTCGGCGCTGACCTGCCCGACGACGGCAGCGGCCACCGCGGTGCCCCATTCGGCGCTGTCGATGCCCAGCACCAGGGCCTCCTGGACGCCTGATATGCCCTCGATGACTGAGGTCACCGCTGCGGCTGACACCTTCAGTCCGCCAGTCACAATGACATCATCGAGCCGACCGGCGACGGTCAGGACCCCGTCAGTGTAGTCACCGGCGTCGTCGGTCCGGAACCAACGGCGCCCGGAATTGAACGCGAACCGGTCTGCACTGAGTTCGGGCTGCCCCAGGTACCCGTCAGCCAGGACGGGTCCGCTGATCCACAGCCGGCCCTGCTCGGTGGTGAGGTCGACCCCATCCAGGGGAACGCCGTCGTACACGCAGCCGCCGCACGTCTCGCTCATGCCGTAGGTCAGCACCAGGTTCAGCCCGTGCCGGCGGGCGTCACCCAGAAGCGCGGCGGAGGCCGGGGCGCCGCCGAGCAGGATGGCGTTGAATCGGCGGAGCACCTGGAGTGTCCCGGGCCGCGGGTCCTGGAGGAGGCGGTGCAATTGGGTGGGAACCAGCGACGTGAAGCGGACCTTGTCGGTGAGCTCCCCGGCAGCCTGGGTGAACGCCTCGGCCGTGAACGGCGCCGCCAGATCCATGGCCCACGGCCGGGTCCCGGCGTACAAAGACCGGACCAGCACCTGAAATCCTGCTACATAGTGCACCGGCAGGGTGAGGAGCCACTGCCCCTCGGCCTTGAGCGCCAGAGCGGTGCCCATCGCCGAAGCGGCCAGCGCATCGACGCTGAGCAGTGTCTGTTTCGGGAGGCCCGTCGATCCCGAGGTGCTGAGGACCGCGGCAATCTCGTCGTTGGGCAGTTCCCCGTCGAAGCGCTGCCCCGCGTCGGCATGAGGTGCGACGGCGGGCCCTTCCCCGGCGAGCGCGGCGGCCAGCGGCGCGAGGAGCGCATGAGGGTCGGCTCCGGGCGGCGTGTGGAACGGTAGCAATTCCATGGTGGCCTAGAAGTAGTAGGGGTAGGCAGACCAGTCTGGCGCGCGCTTTTCCAGGAAGGCCTCTTTGCCCTCGACCGCCTCATTGGTCATGTAGGCCATCCGAGTGGCTTCGCCGGCGAAAACCTGCTGGCCGGCGAGGCCGTCGTCGGCCAGGTTGAACGCAAACTTGAGCATGCGGATGGCCTGTGGACTCTGCCGTGCGATATCCGCCGCGTACCGCAAGGCCGTGTTCTCCAGTTCCGCGTGATCCACCGCCTCGTTGACGGCGCCGATGGCGACCATCTCCTCCGCCGAGTACTCGCGGGCAAGGAAGAAGATCTCGCGGGCCTTCTTTTGACCGATCTGGCGCGCCAACAGCGCGGAGCCGTAGCCGGCGTCGAAACTGCCGACGGTGGCATCTGTCTGTTTGAATTTTCCGTGCTCACGGGAGGCGATTGTCAGGTCGGCCACCACATGCAGGCTGTGCCCGCCGCCGGCCGCCCACCCGTTGACGACGGCGATGACAACCTTGGGCATGGTCCGCATCAACCGCTGCACCTCAAGAATGTGCAGCCGGCCAGCACGGGCGGGGTCGACACTCTCGCTGGTCTCGCCGTCCGCGTACCGGTAGCCGTCGCGGCCTCGGGTCCGCTGGTCTCCGCCCGAACAGAACGAATGACCCCCGTCTTTCGGTGACGGCCCATTGCCGGTCAGTAGGACGGTGGCAACGTCGGAGCTCATCCGGGCATGGTCCATGGTGCGGTAGAGCTCGTCAACGGTGCCCGGCCGGAACGCATTGCGCACCTCGGGGCGGTTGAACGCAATCCTGACGGTCGGGAGATCCCGCACCTGACCGTCAGGGCTCCGCTCGACCTGTCGGTGATACGTGATGTCCTGCAGGTTGCCGAACCCGGAGACGAGTCGCCAGCGGGCAGTGTCAAAGAGGTCCGAAACCTGTGGGGGAAGGTCAATAGTCACCCATCGAGTGTAGCTTTGCGGCACGCCGTTGGAGTGAATAGGGCTTTTACGGCTATCAAACGGTTTCGTTACCCGGCCGTGCTGTCGGATTTTTGCGGGGTTTGGTTAGCTAGCGCGTGAGAGCTGGCTAAAGGGGTCGTCCGTCGGAGGGAAAGTCATGAAATTCATTAAGACGATCGCACTCGCGGCCGTCGCCGCTTCACTCGCACTTCCCGGAGCTACGGCCGCCATGGCAGCTCCAGAGGAGAGCATGTTCGTTCCGTTTGATGAGGCGACGGTCGTCGATCCGGACACAGTCACCTTTGTCACCGGGGGCCTTCTTGCCGCCGATGGCACCAATCTTTGCGCCACCAACCCGGGTTCCATCGTATTCCCGGACGGAACGTACCCTTGCTTCATCGATTTCACATCGCCCGACCCTGACCCCGTACCTCAGGTGGGTCAGATGCCGGTGGGCGGCGTCGATACCGGGGTTGCCGTGAGGGCTATCGTCCAACCGGATGATGCGATACCTATTGTGTTGCTGGTAGGGGCGGCAGGTGGTCTCGCCGCTGTCCTGTTGGTGACTTGCCGGCTCCGGGGTGTCTGACCACTCCCGCCCCGATGGGCCGGTCAACGTCGTCAGGATATGCAGAACTCATTGCCCTCGGGATCCGCCATCGTGTACCAGATATGAGGACCCTGGTTAGCCTGATACAGAAACCGTGCGTCCCGGCCCTCGAGCCGGGACCGAAGCTCGTCCTTGTTGTCGCCGTCGAGATTGACATCCAGATGGCAGCGGTTCTTGACCGTCTTCGGTTCGGGGACGAGCTGGAACAGTATGCGTAGGCGGCCTTTTTGGCCCTCCTCGCCGGGGCGGCAGATGGCCGACCCCTCGCGCCATACCCGGATGCCGTTGTGTACGACAAGTTCGTCTGGTTGGGCCCAGCCTTTGGCGATCACGTCGTCGATGAAGTCCTGATCGGTGGGCTCGACCACCCAGCCGAGCGTTTCCGCCCACCAGTCAGCCTGAGAATGGACGTTGGTGCAGTCGATGGTGATCTGGAAGGTATACGTCATGGCTCGACAGTAGAGCCCGGTGATAGGGGAGGCTAGGGAATTGCGGACAGATGTGGTCCGTGATCCCGACAGCGGTCTCCTCGTCCTCCTCGGTCAGGTGCTGGAATTCAGCGCGCGATGGTCCCGTTCAGCGAGCCGCCGGAGTTCGCGGAGTTGTTTGCGCATCATCATCAGGTCACCCCATGCGAGGGCCGCCTGCCGTAGCCCGGACAGCGGCCCAGTGGGCAGTGGCACCGAAAGACGGGCCTTTAGCCGTGAACCCTGCCCCACGGGTTCGACCGAGTACTCAATAGCTAGCGCTCCGAAGAGGTGGGCGGCCCGCTCTGATCGGAGTACGACGGCGAATGAGTGTCCCGGGTCGACCGCTGACACGGTGAAGACCCGCATCACCGGATCCCCCACCCGAACATCGATCACCTGCGGATCAAGCAGTTGGGGGCTGCGCCGTCCGAAGTTGTCAATCAGGTCATAGCTGTAGGGAGCCCGGCGAAGCTGGGTGGTCCACGCAAACATCAGGTCCGGAGTGCAGTCAACGTCCACCGCACGAATCCACTGCTGGCTGGACGCGACGGCGGCGTCGTCGACCGAGCCCCCCGAAATGCTTGGGCTGGTCTCCGCCCAGTACCAGGGCACGCGTGACACTGTCATGGCCCCATCCTGCCGGAGATCCGCCAACACCGCGACAGACCCGGCAATCGCTATTGGGTTGACGGCCCGCCCGCGCGGGGGCACGCTGGTGCCATGAGGAAGTAGCCTTGCATCTGGCCGACCGCCGGTGCCCGCCGCCCGCCCGGTCCCACATGCCGCCCTGCTGCCGCCCTATCCGACACTGCGAGGAAACCCTTTGACCGAACATCTACAACTCTCCGACGTGTCCCATGGGTACGGCGACCGCCTGCTTCTTGACCATGTTGAGCTCACGATTGGCCGCGGCGAACGGGTCGCGGTGGTGGGTGAGAACGGTGCCGGCAAGTCGACGCTGCTGCGTCTGATCGCCGGGGTGGAGGTTCCCGACGCCGGCCAGATCGCAGTGCACGGCACCGTTGGCCACCTCCCGCAGACCCTCGACCACGCCCCAACCGACACCGTGAGGACCTTGATCGACGCTGCCCTGAGCGGAATCCGGGCCCTCGAAGCCGAGCTGAGGACCCGCGAGGCGTCGCTGGATTCAGCGGATGCCGATGAGCTGGAACGCTACGGCGCCGCTCAGTCCGAGTACGACCTGCACGAGGGATACAGCGTCAACTCACGGGTCGACGCCGCCCTCAGCCAGCTCGGGCTCGGCGACCTCCAGCGGGACCGCACCCTCGGCACCCTTTCCGGCGGTGAACGGGAGCGCCTTGCACTTGCCTGCCTGCTCGCCGACCCGGCCGCCATCCTGCTGCTGGACGAGCCGACCAACCACCTCGACGACGACGCCGTCAGCTGGCTCGGGCGCGAGCTCGCCGCCCACCGTGGTGCAGTCATCGCCGTCACCCACGACCGATCCTTCCTGCGTACCTTCGCCACGACGATTATTGAAGTGGACGGCGATCGTCGCGAACTACGGCGCTATGGCGACGGGTACGAGGGATATCTCAAGGCCAAGATTGCCGAGCGGCGCCGCTGGGAGCAGGACTACCAGCAGTGGCTCGACGCCAAGGAAGCCGAACGGGTCAAGGCCGCAGCGGTGGAGGGGCGGATGGGCTACGGTCGCCGCCGCGACGGCGACAAGATGGGGTATGACTTCAAACAGGGCACAGTGCAGGAAGCCATCACCAGCCAAAAACGCAACGCCCAGGAGCGGCTGCGCCGGTTGGAGGAGCAGCCGGTGGACCGGCCGCCACAGCCCCTCGTGCTTTCGGCGCAGTTCGGCGGCCAGTCACTGACCGGTCCGGTGCTCGAACTCTCAGGGGTGTCAGTGGGGGACCGCTTGTCGGTGGAGTCGCTCAGCGTGGGGGCGGGGGAGAATCTCCTGGTTACCGGGCCCAACGGCGCGGGCAAAACAACGCTGCTCAATGTCCTGGCTGGCGCCTGCCCAGTAGACGAGGGCGTTGTGACGCAAAGCGGCAGCCTGGGGTATCTTCCGCAGGAACTGGCGCCGCACCGGCAACCGACCTTACGGCTACTCCCGGCCTTCGCCGCCGGCCTGCACGGGGATCTGGACGAACACGCCGACCGTTTGCTCAACCTGGGCCTGTTCCGCACCGCCGACTTCCTGGTCCCGGTGGGAACCCTCTCGGCCGGACAATACCGCCGGCTGGCCCTGGCCCGGCTCCTGGTAGGTCGCTACGACGTCATCCTGTTCGACGAGCCCACCAACCACCTCGCCCCGGTCCTGGTGGGCGAGCTCGAGGAGGCTCTGGCCGAATACGAGGGGACGCTCGTCGTCGTCAGCCACGACCGCGAACTGCGGCGGTGGTTCGACGGGCTTCCCTCCGGTCAGGAGCTCCGGCTCGAGGCGGGAAGGGTTATTGGAGCGCCACACTAGCCCACTCCCGCCAGAATAGTGCCGGACCCGCAGCCGAGCGGTGGGGCAACAGCGACCCTGCGGGGGAGCCACTATTCCAGGCACGTAATATAGAACGAACGGTCGGTAATTGAGCTGGCCGGATGACTAACACAATCGCTGATGATTCTGGAGGCAGGCATGGCCGAGGCATTTCTGGTCGGTGGGGTTCGTACCCCGGTGGGTCGCTACGGTGGAGCGCTCTCCGGGGTCAGGCCCGATGACCTCGCAGCACTGGCGATCCGCGAAGCGGTGACCCGGGCAGGAATTGACCCCAGCGAAATCGACGAGGTAATCCTCGGTAACGCCAACGGTGCCGGCGAGGAAAACCGCAACGTCGCCCGCATGGCCTCGCTCCTGGCCGGACTACCGGATACGGTTCCTGGCATCACAGTCAACCGGCTCTGCGCGTCGGGCCTGTCAGCGATCATCATGGCGTCCCACATGATCAAGTCCGGCGCCGCCGACATCGTCGTCGCCGGCGGCGTGGAATCGATGAGCCGTGCGCCCTGGGTAATGGAGAAGCCCGCCAAAGCCTTCGCCAAGCCCGGGGGGGTCTTCGACACGTCCATCGGCTGGCGGTTCACCAACCCGATCTTCGCGGCGCAGGACAAGACCACGTACTCCATGCCGGAAACCGCCGAGGAGCTCGCGTCGGTGGACGGCATTACTCGCGACGACGCAGACGCCTTCGCCCTGCGCTCCCACCAGCGGGCACTCGCCGCCATCGAAGCAGGCCACTTCCGTGACGAGATCCTTCCGGTGCACACCCGCCACGGCAAACGCGAGGTCACCGTCGACACTGACGAGGGCCCCCGCGCCGATACCACCCTGGATGTCCTCGCCGGACTCCGCCCGGTCGTCAGGAAGGATGGTGTGGTCACCGCCGGGAACTCCAGCTCGCTGAACGACGGCGCCTCCGCCGTTGTCGTCGCGTCCGAAGCCGCAGTGAACCGGCTCGGCCTCGCCGCCCGCGCCCGCATCCTCGACGGCGCGTCGGCGGGCGTCCCCCCGGCCATCATGGGCATCGGTCCGGTCCCGGCCACGCAGAAGGTGCTCCAGCGCACCGGGCTGAACATCGGCGACCTCAGCGCCGTCGAACTTAACGAGGCGTTCGCCACCCAGTCGATCGCCTGCATCCGCCGGCTCGGTCTGGACGAGGAGCTGGTGAACCGCGACGGCGGCGCCATCGCCCTCGGCCACCCCCTCGGATCCTCGGGGTCCCGGCTCGTGATCACGCTGCTTGGCCGTCTGGAACGTGAGGTACGTGGCGAGGGCCGAGCGATTGGCCTGGCCACTATGTGCGTCGGCGTGGGGCAGGGCACCGCCGTGCTGCTGGAGCGCGTCTGATGGATGACTTCACCACGCTGCGGGTCGCTGACGACGCCGACCGCCTCACCGTTCAGCTGCACCGCCCCGAGGTCCGCAACGCCATCGACCAGACCATGGTCGACGAACTTCATACTGTGTGTGAGGCTCTGGAGAGGCGGCCCCGTGTCCTCATCCTTACAGGAAGTAACGGCGTGTTTGCCTCGGGCGCCGACATCGCCCAACTGCGGGAACGACGCCGCGACGACGCACTCGCCGGGATCAATTCCACTTTATTTGCCCGCATCGCCCGGCTTCCCCTGCCGGTCATCGCCGCAGTGGACGGATATGCGCTCGGCGGCGGGGCGGAGCTCGCCTATGCCGCTGACTTCAGAATAGGGACGCCCAGCCTGAAGATCGGCAACCCCGAGACCGGCCTCGGCATCCTGGCCGCCGCCGGCGCCACCTGGCGGCTCCGGGAGCTGGTCGGCGAACCGTTGGCAAAAGAAATCCTGCTGGCCGGACGGATCCTCGGCGCCGACGAGGCGCTCGCCGTCAGGCTCATCACCGAAATCCACGAACCGGATGCACTCCTCGCGGGCGCCAATGCGCTCGCCGACCGGATTGCCCGGCAGGATCCGCTGGCTGTCCGCATCACCAAATCCGTGTTCCATGCTCCACCCGGGGCACACCCGGTCATTGACCAGTTGGCTCAGGGCATCCTGTTCGAATCTGACGCCAAGTTCGACCGGATGCAGGCATTCCTCGACAGGAAAAACACATGAGCCCATCGACCGCAATCCCTGGCCCAGCCCTAATGCCCGGCACGGCTCGAATCCCCGGTCTTGTCGGTGTCCTCGGCGGCGGCCGGATGGGTGCAGGTATTGCCCACGCGTTCTGCATTGTAGGCGCCGCAGTCGTCGTCGTCGAGCGCGACGATAGCGCCGCCGTAGCAGCCAGGCAGCGCATCCTCGACGCACTGGGTAAGAGCGTTCAGCGCGGGACCACATCGGAAGACCTTGAGGCGCTGTCGGCTCGGGTTTCCGTGTCGGTCGACTACGCGGCGTTCGAAGCCTGTGGGCTGGTGGTTGAGGCGGTGCCGGAAGATTTTGACCTGAAGTCGGCCGCACTGACGGCTGTCGAAGCACGGTTGGCGGCCACCGCGTGGCTGGCCACCAACACCTCGTCACTGTCGGTCGGCGGGTTGGCCGAAAAACTTCAACGCCCGGACCGATTCTGCGGGCTGCACTTTTTCAACCCGGTGCCCGCCTCCACACTGATCGAGGTGGTCCTGGCGCCGCAAACCTCCGACGAGCTCGCCGGAGCAGCCCGCGGTTGGGTGGAGCAGTTGGGAAAAACCCCCGTGGTCGTCAAAGACGCGCCGGGTTTCGCGAGTTCCCGGCTGGGCGTGGCGATCGCTCTTGAAGCGATGCGGATGGTTGAGGAGGGTGTCGCGTCGGCCGACGACATCGATACAGCCATGGTGCTGGGCTACAAACACCCGGTGGGGCCGCTGCGGACCACCGACCTGGTGGGGCTGGATGTCCGGCTCGGTATCGCCGAATATCTGGAATCGACTCTGGGGGATCGGTTCGCTCCGCCCCAGCTGCTGCGGGACAAGGTGGCCCGCGGTGAACTGGGTCGGAAGTCAGGCAAAGGGTTCTTCGACTGGACCGAGTAAGCCTGGGTTAGTCGATCAGATATCGGGAGGTAGAGACGCCATCGCAATGAGGTTGTGCACATGCCACAGCCAGCACCTTGCCAGCGATCGACGGTAGGGCCATAGTGACAATTAAAGGATGGCAGCGGAAAACACCCCGCTGCTGCGACGCGGTGTTTTCCGGGAGGCACCCCTTGACCCACTCCAGCGGGCAGGACGCCAACGAACAAGAGAGTGACCGGCAGGCCGGCGGCCCCACGGCCGAGGCGGTGGCCCGGCGGGTGGTCGATGCCGCACTCGGGATGGTCGATGTGCTGGCCATCCACCTGGGTGACCGGCTGGGGTGGTACCGCCAGCTGAAGTCCCACGGGCCGGCAACAGCTGCCGAACTAGCCGAGCGGACCGGTACCTCCGAGCGATACACGCGGGAGTGGCTGGAGCAGCAGGCAGTGACCGGGCTCCTCGCCGTCGCCCCTGGGCCGGGTGCGGACGCCGACAACTCAGCGCGGGAACGCCGGTACAGTATCCCGCCGGGGACGGCCGAAGCGCTGACCGATGAGCGCAGCCTCAACTACATGGCCCCGCTGGCGCGCATGTTGGCTGGCTCCGCGGTGCAGTTGCCGGCCCTCGTCGCCGCCTACCGGACGGGCGGCGGTGTGGGCTGGTCTGACTTCGGGGCTGATGCCAGGGAATCGCAGGCCGACATGAACCGGCCGTGGTTCGACGCGGAGCTGCCGGGAGCGTTGGCAGGGATCGAGCACCTGGATCAACGGCTGCGACAACCCGGCGCCCGGATCGCCGACATCGGTTTTGGCGGTGGGTGGTCGAGCATAGCACTGGCTCGCGCCTACCCCGACGCCACGGTGGAGGGCTTCGACATCGACCCCGCATCGGTGAAGCTGGCAACAGCCAACGCAGCACATGCCGGAGTGGCGGCCCGGGTCACGTTTCATGAAGCGGACGCCAAGCAAATGCCGACGGCCACCTACGACGCCGTATTTGCGTTCGAATGCATCCACGACCTGCCCCACCCGGTCGAGGTCCTCGCCGCGGCACGCCACTCGCTCGTGCCCACGGGGACCGTCGTCGTCATGGACGAAGCGGTCGCTGACGTTTTCACTGCGCCCGGGGATGAGCTGGAACGCCTGATGTATGGGTTCAGCCTGCTTATTTGCCTACCCGACGGCATGTCACATCCGTTGAGTACGGCGACCGGGACAGTGATGCGACCCGACGTCCTCCATGCCTACGCCGTCGCAGCAGGCTTCGCTGACCTGCGTGTACTCCCGATCAAGGACTTCGGATTTTGGCGCTTCTATGAACTGCTGCGGTAGGCGGTGTCTGCCCTCACCGGGACGACAGGTTCACTGTACTGCGGAAGGACTTGAGGTAACCGGCCTGGTATCCCTTGGCAGTGGGGTGCAGGTCGTCGATGGCGCCGGCAAACGTGATCCACGGATCGTTGGTGCCGATGCCATGGCCCTTGAACCTCTTCACCACGTCGACGTACTGCAATCCGTTGGCTTCGGCGTTCTGCCGAATGACCGTGTTGAGCGCATCGGTCCCCTCATTGAACAGCTGTTGCGCCTTGGTGCTGAGCAGCACTTCCGACCCGGATTTCGGTGAGAAGAGGTGGGGGTACCCCGTGACCACAATCTTCGCCGTAGGAGCAGCCGCGCGTAGGTTCCCGTAGAGTTCATCCAGCGCGACGGCGAGACTGGTCTGGGCCTGCACAGTGCGGCCATCGACCACTTGCTCGCAGACGGCCAGCGGCAGCGCAGCGCACGCGCCCACCACGGCGCCGAAGTCCAGGTCGTTGCCGCCCGCGGAGAGGGTCACCAGGTCGGTGTCGGCCCCGATCAGGCCCGCACCGACGAGTTGTCCCAACTGCTGGGGAAGGTCGGGGACAGCGTCGGCGGGGTTCGCGGCGGCTTTGGCCCCGCTGCAGGAGGCGTTGACGGTCAGGTTGATTCCCCGACGGTCATCGAGCAGACCCGGCAGGCCCAGCGGCGATTGGCCGCAGGCGTTGATGTAGGAGCCAGCACCAAACCCCGCAGCATAGGAATCCCCCAACGCTACGTAGTCGACCTGATGCCTGCCAGGGTTCGTTGCGGCGGCGGGGCCCGCGACAGTGCTGGCCATCAGGCCAACCGAAAGCACGGCTGCGGCAGCGCAGCGTCCGAAGTGGGAGCGGAGGGAAGTTTTCATGGGACCAAGCTACTCCTGCAGCAGAACGTTGCATACGCCCAGCCAAAAGATCCTACTCATACTCCTCCCTCCTGTTCCCCTGCAGGCCGGCCGCGGCTACTGATCGTTGTGGTGGCTTTGGGGCACCTACCTCTCCGCCCAGGACCGGCGCATCACAGCCCGTCGCGGCCCGATGAAAGTCCTCGTCGCGGCAGAGCACTCCATCCTCAACACCGTTTGGCACATGCTCGCTAACGGTGAATGCTCCGAAGACCCCGGCGCCGATCACTTCACCCGACTTGACCCCGCCCGAGCCAGGAACAGTGCCATCAATAAACTCAAAAGCCTCGGCAGCGACGTCACCATCACCCCAGCCACCGCAGCCTAAGTCACCTTTTACTGTCGTATTAGCTCGGGTGGGCTGAGGGTCGTTTGTCTCGCTGGAGCTCACGTCTCGGCGGCGTTCTGAGTCGCCAGATCTCACGCCTCGACGGACGTCAGTAGGAGAGTCATGCCGGGTCAGAAGGGTGGTGGGGTTTCTGGTCGCGGTGGTGGTGGTGTGGGTGGTGGGTTGGGTTTGGTGGTGTAGGTTTCCCCGGCGGGGGAGATCGCGGTGATCGTCCCGGGTTCGGGTTGGGTGTAGTGCCAGAAACCCTCCGTTTTGAACATG